>DASYUP010000589.1:0-5822 GCA_036001185.1 Thermoanaerobaculia bacterium | reverse complement strand
GCAACGGCCGGCCGCGACCCGAGCCGGTGCAACTGCCGCTGCTCGCCGGCACGCAGGAGCTCGTCGCCGTCGCCTGCCCGCGCCACCGCGACGCGGCGGCACGCTTCCTCGCCTTCCTGGCCCGCGCTCGTCTGCCGCTGCGGGTCGGCATCTTCGTGCCCTTGTTGTTGCTGCTTCTGGCGCTCGGCGCCGCGGCGCTCGGTCACCGTCGCGGGCTGGAGCCCGCGGTTGCGTTCTTCCAGCTGCTGGTCGGCCTCACCGTCAGCGTCGCCGCCTGGGGCTATCGCTGGGCGGCGCCGGCGGCCCCGGCGCGCGTCCCCTTCCCGGCCCACAACCTCTTCCTGCTCGGCCTGCGCAACCTGCTGTGGATCTTCCGCCTCGTCGGCGCCTGGTGGGTGGTGCGCGGGGCGCTGGGGCTGCTACCCCACTGAGCCCGGTCCGCCGGTAGCCGATAATCAGGCCGGCGGGGACGGCCCCGTCCAATCGCATGGCCGAGGATCGACCTCTCCACCGCAACCCTCTAGCCTGGCTCGCCGGCGTGGCGCTGCTGCTGGTGCTGGTGCTTGCCGGCGGCGCCTGGTACGCCCTGCACCTGCTACGCGAGCTGCCCGGCGAGGTGGCGGCGCAGGGGCGCAAGCTGGTGCACGAGGTGGGCGACCTCGCCCGCGCTTTCCAGACGCACACCGTCGAGCGGCGCTTCGCCGCCTTCACCACCCGGCTCGAGGGGACCAACTATCTGCAGGTGGCGACGCTGCAGCAGACGCAGGTCTTCGAGCTCGAGGACAACAGCGCCTTGCTGTGGGGCACGCTCGAGCTGCCGACGGTGGTGGTGCGCGCCACCGCGCCGGTGCAATACACCTACTTCGTCGACCTCGAGGGCACCTGGCGCTTCGAGCTGCGGCAGCGGCGCGTGCTGGTGTTGGCGCCGATACTGCGCTTCAACAAGCCGGCGGTCGACGTCTCGCGGATGCGCTGGCAGGTGGTGCGCGGCAGCCTGCTGCGCGACGAGGCGGCGGTCACCGAGCAGCTGCGGCGCGAGATCAGCGGGCGGGCGGCGATCCAGGCGGTGGCGAGCCTGCCGGCGGTACGGGAGACGGCGCGAGCGCAGGTCGCTCGCTTCGTGCGCACCTGGCTGCTGCAGAGCTTCCCCGACGCCCAGGGCTACGAGGTGAAGGTCTACTTCGCCGACGAGGCGCCGGCGTGGCAGGCGGCGGTCGCCGGTCCGACCTAGAGGTTTGTTCTGCGCGCGCCTACTGTCCCGGCGGGGCACCGGCGAACCAGAGGCCGGCCCACACTTTGGGATCGACCAGGCGCCCGGCGGCCTGCTGCGCGCCCAGCCAGCCGGCGGCGGCGGCGAGCGGTACCGTGTGGACGCGGATGCGCTCGTCGCCGGCGCCACCGCCGGGGCCGCGGCGGACCAGCCCCCTGCCGCGCAGCAGGGTCACCACCTCGCTCGACGCGCCGGCGCTGGGCGGGCCGCTGGCGAGCCGTTCCCACGTGGTCGCCTCCCAGCCGGTCTCCTCGCGCAGCTCGCGCTGGGCGGCGTCTTCGAGGCCCTCGCCGGCCGCTCCGGGCTCGTCGCCGGCGAGACCCGCGGGCAGCTCGATGACCGCCGCCCCCACCGCCTCACGGTGCTGCTCGACGAGCAGCAGCTCGCCGCCGGGCGTGACGGCGATCAGGACGACGATGTCGCGCACGCCGCGCCGGGTGACGAACTCCCAGCCCCGGCGCCGCAGCAGCCGCAAGTGGCGCCCCTCGCCCAGCACCTCGACGTCGTCGGCCATCCGTTGGCGCAGAGCCTAACCCGGGTAGAACCTAACCTGGCGGCGGCGGCGCCGGCTCCTCGAGCGTGGTGAGCGCCGGCGGCAGCGCCACCGTCTTCGGCAGCAGCAGCCAGAGCCGCCCCGGCTGACGCATGCTGCCGGCGAGGGCGCCGGCCT
The DNA here is from genome assembly GCA_036001185.1 of Thermoanaerobaculia bacterium. GTDB lineage: Bacteria > Acidobacteriota > Thermoanaerobaculia > Multivoradales > JAIOJS01 > DASYQD01. The sequence goes on along the minus strand of DASYUP010000589.1, from coordinate 3,882 downwards.
CGCCGCCCTGGCCCCAGAAGACGTCGCCGCGCACCGGCCCGACGATGGCGCCGCCGGTGTCCTGCGCCACCAGCAGCCGGCGCAGCGGTCGCGCCCCACCCGGCGCCCCGGCGGGCAAGGTGGTGTCGACCCACACCAACGCGCCGAGCGGCACGAACAGCGGGTCGACGGCGAGCGAGCGCTCGGCGGTGAGCGGCACGCCGAGCGAGCCGATCGGCCCTTCGCCCTCGAGCTGGCGAAAGAAGATGTACGACGGGTTGCTCCGCATCACCTCCACCGCTTCCTGCGGCTGGGCCAGCAGCCAGTCGCGAATCGTCTGCAGCGACATCTGCTCCTTGGTGAGGGCCCCGCGCGCCAGCAGCGCGCGACCGATGGCGACGTACGGAAAGCCGTTCTGGGCCGCGTAGCCGAGGCGCATCTCGCTGCCGTCGGGGAGCAGCACGCGCCCCGAGCCCTGGATCTCGAGAAAGAAGGCATCGACCGGGTCGTCGACCCAGACCAGCTCGAGGCCGCGTCCGGCGAGCGCTCCCTGGTCGATGGCGGCGCGGTCGAAATAGGGAACGAGCGACCCCTCGCGCACGCGTCCGGCGATGCGCTTGCCCTTGAGGTCGGGGCGAAACTGCCCGAGCTCGACGCTCACCAGCTCGGGAGGACGGACGTAGAGCGGCACGCGGTAGGCGCCCTCCTGCACCCTGCTGCCGCGCAGGGTGGGCTCGTAGTAGCCGGTGAAGAGGCCGGCGGTGTCGCCACGGTTGGAGACGGCGACCGGCCGCAGCAGCGCGGCGAACAGGGCGCGGGCAGCGTCGTCGTCCCCCGCCGGCAGGGCGGCCAGCCGGTCGCACAGCGGCAGCCAGTCGGCGACTGTGCCGGCCACGCCCTCCTCGCCGAGCGGTGCGTTCGGCCCTTTCGCGCGCCACACCTCACAGCTACGCAGCAGGGCGGGCACGGCGGCGGCTAGGTGGTCGTCGCCCCAGCCGGGGAGCTCTTGCCAGGAGCCCTCGGCGAGCACCAGCCGCGGCGGCGGTGGGGTGGGGGAAGGAGTGGGGGGAGGGGTTGCCGCCGGCGATGGGCCGGGTGCCAGCGGCGTCGGCGACGGCGTCGGCGACGGGGTCGCGGCGGGAGAAGGTGGACGCTCCTCCCCCCGTGGCGGGTGGCCATAGTGCGGACCGCACCCGACGAGCGCGACGGCCAGCAGCGCCGCGCCGGCGGCAATCCCGGGACGCCACGAGGTGGGCGTGTGGGACTCGTTCCAGCTCTCCTTGCCGCTTGACTTCCAGCCCGGCTGTGCTAAAAATCCAGCATGCTGCTTTTTTAGCATTCGCTGCAACCCCACGATCGGTTCTACGTAGATACGAGAGGACGATGACAAAGAAAGACGATCCCCAGCTCAGCCGCCGCGAGCGCCAGATCATGGAGATCGTGTACCGCAAGGGCAGTGCCACGGCTGCCGAGGTGCACGGCGCCATCCCCGACGCGCCTAGCTATTCGGCGGTGCGGGCGCTGCTGCGGGTGCTCGAGGGCAAGGGGCACCTGCGTCACCGCCAGGACGGTCCCCGCTACGTTTACACACCCACGGTGCCGCGCGACCGCGCCCGGCGCAGCGCCCTGCAGCGGCTGGTCGGCACCTTCTTCGCCGGCTCGGTGACCGACGCCGTCGCCGCCCTGCTCGACCTCGACTCGGCCAGCCTCGACGACGACGAGCTGGAGCGCCTGTCGGCGCTCGTCGCCGAGGCCCAGCAGAAGGGAAAGTGACATGACCCCGAGCTCGCTGCTCCATCTCGCCGTGACGGCGCTCCCTGCCTGGGCGTGGAAGGCCGCCGCCCTCCTCGCCCTCGCCGGCGTCGCCGACCTCGCCCTGCGTCATCGTCCTCCCGCGCTGCGTCACCTGCTGTGGAGCAGCGCGCTGCTCGGCACGCTGGTGCTGCCGCTGGCCGATGGGCGGCTGCCGGCGTGGAGGGTGCCGCTGCCGCGGCCGGAGGCGGCGGCTGCACCCGCCGCCGTGACCCCGCAGCCGACGGTCCGCCGAGGGCCGGTGAGCGCGACTGCCGCGGCCACGAGCTGGGCGGCGTTCGCCGCGCCGGTCCGCGGCGATAGCGAGATCCGCAGCCGCGAGCTGGATATCGCCCCCGCGTCGATGGGTCCGGTGCCGCCGGTCCCGTCCGTCGCGTCGCCGTCGGTGCCACCGGCGGTGGAGCTACCGGCTACCACAGCGCACGCGGTCACCCGCTCCACCCCGCGCCGACCACCGGCCGCGCCGCCCCTGGCGATCCCGCTGTGGCTGCTTCCCGTGGTCTGGGCGGCCGGGGCCGCGGTGGCGGCGGCGCGGCTCGGCGTCGCTCTCGCCCGCCGGCGCCGGCTGGGTGCCGGCGCGCGTCCCCTGGGCGCCGACTGGCAGGCGCTGGCCGCCGATTGCGCGCGGCGGCTCGGGGTGCAGCGGCCGCTGCGGCTGCTCGCCAGCCGCGAGACCGAGGTGCCGATGACCTGGGGAGTGCTGCGGCCGGTGGTGTTGCTGCCGGCGAGCGCCGTCCGCTGGCCGGCGGCGCAGCGGCGCAGCGTGCTGCTCCACGAGCTCGCGCACGTCCGCCGTGGCGATGCCCTGGCGCTCAACCTCTCCCACCTCGCCTGTGTGCTGCACTGGTTCGATCCCCTCGCCTGGCTGGCGGCGCGCCGCCTGCGCGCCGAGGCCGAGCACGCCTGCGACGATCTGGTGCTGCTCAGCGGCTCGCGCGCCTCGCTCTACGCCGGACACCTCCTCGAGGTGGCGCGCGCCCTGCGGGCGGCGTTGCCTTCGCCGGCGTTGACGCTGCCGATGGCGCGACGGCCGCAGCTCTCCGACCGCATCGCCGCCATCCTCGACGAGGCGCGCGATCGGCGGCCGCCGGGTCGCGCTGCCGCGGCGACGGTGGTCGCCCTCGCCGCGCTGGTGGTGCTGCCGCTGGCGGCGGCGAGCGCGCGGCCGCCGGCGGTCGTGGCGCCGTCGCGGGGGTCCGTCAAGGTCGATGCGCGGTCGGCGCCCATCCGCGGCGCTGTGCTGCCGGCCCCGGCCGGCGCGCCGCTGACGTCGGCACTGGCCGCCGCGGTGACCCCAGCTGACGCCGCGGCACCGGCGGCGGTCGCGGTGGTCGCATCGGCACCCGCTTCCGCGGGCGTTCCGGAGTCCGAGGGCGCGCCGGCGGTCGCCGTGGCGGCGAGCGCCGCTCCCGCCGCCGTGCCCGCCGCGGCGGCTGTCGGCGCGAGCGGCGGATCTTCGTTCGCGTGGACCTCGGGCCGCATCGCGCCGCCCGCGCCTCCGGCTCCGCCAGCACCTGCGCCCGTGGCGCCACGTGCGCCGGCCATCGCTTTCGCCGCTCCCCCGGCGCCGCCGGCGCCACCCGCACCGCCGGCCCCCCCGGCACCGCCTGCTCCCCCCGCTCCCGGCGGCGCCTTCGACTTCGGCGACCCGACGTGCTCCGGCGCCGGCGGCGAGCACCATCGGTCGGCGAGCATCAACGTCGACGACGACAACCACTGGATGGTGCGGGTGCGCGAGAACGACTGCCGTCTCGACGCCGACCTCGACGGCGAGATCGGCTTCGCCGCCGACGACCACACCATTACCCGCGTGGCCCCCGGCGCCCGCCTGCGCCTGCGCGAGGTCCATGGCGGGCATGAACGCGAGCTGGTGGCGAAGGCAGGTCCCGGCGGCGCCTCGCAGCTGACGTTCGAGCTCGACGGCGACGCCCATCCCTACGATGCCGCGGCGCAGGCCTGGCTCGCCGGGCTGCTGCCGGAGCTCTTCCGCCAGACCGGGCTCGACGCTCCCGGCCGGGTGGGGCGCATCCTCGCCCGCGGCGGTCTCGAGGCGGTGCTCGTCGAGGCGCAGAAGATCCGCTCCGACTCCGT
>DASYUP010000588.1:0-9933 GCA_036001185.1 Thermoanaerobaculia bacterium | reverse complement strand
GGTGGCGGTATCCAGCTGCTTCTTGACCTGATCGCGGAGCTGCTCGGTGGCCATGGATGTTCTCCTCTCGGGGTTGCGGTGTCGGGGTCCCGGCCGGTCGCGCCGCAGCGCGGCTTGCCGAGACGCGGCAATTTTACACCGCATTGCGGCAATGTCAAGGGGTTTATGCCGCGCCGCGGCAAAGCGCCCTCCGGCTCGGCCGCGGGGCGGTAGCGAACGCACGGGCCGCTCCGCTTTCACCGGGTAGAAAAGCATCGGCCCCCGCCGTGGCGGGGGCCGATGGGTGGCGCTGGCGCGACCGACGGAGAGGAGCCTAGTAGCGGCCGCCGCCGCCCCCACCGCGGCCGCCACGGTCGCCGCCGCGCCCGCCGCCGCGGCCGCCGCGATCGCCGCCGCGCCCGCCGCGATCACGGTCGCGTCCGCCGCCGCCGCCGGAGCCCGCCCCGACCGGCGCGCCCATGCCCTCGTACTGGGCCGGATCGTAGTCGGCCGCCTCCATGATCACCGCCTTGCGCGACAGCCGCGCCTTGCCGGTGCTGTCGTCGTACTCCAGCACCTTGACGGTAACCTCGTCGCCCTCCTTGAGGATGTCGCGCACCTCGCCCACGCGGTAGGGCGCGAGCTCGCTGATGTGCAGCAGGCCGTCGAGGCCGGGGAGGATCTCGACGAAGGCGCCGAAGGGCTCGATCCGCCGCACCGTGCCGGTGTAGACCTTGCCCACCTCGGGCACCTCGGTGAGCCGCTCGATGATCTGCTTGGCGCGATCGGCGGCGGCGCTGGTGGGGGCGTAGATCTTGACCTTGCCGTCGTTCTCGACCTCGATCTCGCAGCCGGTCTCGTCGACGATGCCGCGGATGGTCTTGCCTCCGGGGCCGATGACGTCGCGGATCTTGTCGACCGGGATCTCCACCACGTGCAGCCGCGGCGCGTGGCGCGACAGCTCCTGTCGCGGTGCCGGGATGGCGGCCTCCATCTTGCCGAGGATGTGGAGCCGGCCGTGGCGCGCCTGCTCGAGGGCGGTTTCCATGATGTTGCGGGTGACACCGGTGATCTTGATGTCCATCTGCAGGGCGGTGACGCCCTCGCGGGTACCCGCTACCTTGAAGTCCATGTCGCCGTGGTGGTCCTCGGCGCCGGCGATGTCGGTGAGCACGGCGAACTGGTCGTCGCGCTTGATCAGGCCCATCGCCACACCGGCCACCGGCGCCCGCATCGGCACACCGGCGTCGAAGAGCGCCAGCGAGCCGCCGCAGACGCTGGCCATCGACGACGAGCCGTTGGACTCCAGGATGTCGGAGACCACACGCACGGTGTAGGCGAACTCGTCGTCACTCGGCAGCATGGGGGTGAGGGCGCGGCGCGCCAGCACGCCGTGGCCGATCTCGCGGCGGCCGGGGCCGCGCAGGAACTTGACCTCACCGACCGAGAAGGGAGGGAAGTTGTAGTGCAGCAGGAAGCGCTGCTTGCTCTCGCCCTCGTACTCCTCGATGATCTGCGCGTCGCGGCCGGTGCCGAGAGTGGCGGAGACCAGCGCCTGCGTCTCGCCGCGGGTGAACAGCGCCGAGCCGTGCGTGCGCGGCAGCAGACCCACCTCGATGGTGATCGGCCGCACCTCGTCGAGGGCGCGGCCATCGAAGCGGCGGCGCTCGCCGATCACGGTGTCGCGGAGGATCTCCTCCTCGAGGTCGTGAATGACCTTCTTCGCCTGCGCCTTCTTGGCCTCCTCCTCGGCGGGAATCATGGCGAGGAAGGGCTCGGTCACCGCCTTCACGGCAGCCTTGCGCTCGTGCTTGCCAGGGGTCATGAACGCCTGCTTGAGCGCCGGCTTGAGCGCCGCCTTCACCCACTCGGCGATCGCCGGCGGATAGGCTTCGGGGACCTGCCACTCGGGCTTGCTCAGCCGCAGGGCGTGGAACATCTCGATCTGCGCCGCGATGACCTTCTGAATCTCCCCGTGCGCCTTGAAGATGGCGTCGAGCAGCTGATGCTCGGAGAGCTGGTTGGCGGCCGCCTCCACCATCACCACCGCCTCGCGCGTGCCGGCGACGATGAGGTCGAGCTCGGAGACGTCGCGCTGGCTGTTGGTGGGATTGATCAGCAGCTGGCCGTCGATCATCCCCACCCGCACCGCGCCGATGGGGTTGTAGAACGGGATGTTCGACAGGGTGAGCGCCGTCGAGGCGGCGTTCAAGGCGAGGATGTCGGGATCGTTCTCGCCGTCGGCCGAGAGCACGAAAGCGATGATCTGCGTCTCGTTGTAGTAGCCGTCGGGGAAGAGTGGGCGGAGGGGGCGGTCGATGAGGCGGGAGGTGATGATCTCCTTCTCGGTGGGGCGCCCTTCGCGCTTGAAGAAGCCCCCCGGGATGCGGCCCCCGGCGTAGGTGTTTTCCTTGTAGTCGACGGTCAGCGGCAGGAAGTCCTTGGGCAGACCCTCGCGGGCCATGGTGGCGGTGGCGAGCACCACGGTGTCGCCGTAGCGGGCGACGCAGGCGCCGTCAGCCTGACGCGCCACGCGGCCGGTCTCCAGCACCAGCGTGCCCTCTCCGAGGGGGATTTCACGAGTCTCGATGGTCATGGGTTCTTGCTCTCGCTCTCTTGTGTTTGCTTCTCTCGACGACGACGGGCGGCCGCTCGCACGAGGGGCCGCCGGGATGACGTCGATCGCGCTGCCGGGATGGGCCTACGGCCGGGGCCGGGGGGCCGGCGCCGCCTGCGGAACGATCGACGTCACGGGGGGGCTACTTGCGGATGCCGAGGCGCTCGATGGTGGTGCGGTAGCGGCCGCCATCCTTGCGCTTCAGGTAGTCCAGCAGGCGGCGGCGCTGACCGACCAGCTTCAGCAGGCCGCGCCGGCTGTGGTGGTCCTTGCCGTGGGTCTTGAAGTGCCCGGTGAGCTCGTTGATGCGCGTGGTGAGCAGCGCGATCTGTACTTCCGGCGACCCGGTGTCGTGATCGTGGACCCGGTAGTCGCGAATGATCTGTTCCTTCACTTCTCTCGCTTGAGCCAAGGCGACGTCCTCCTGCCTTTCGCGTACGTCTGTTACGCGTCGTTTACGCGTCCTTCTACTTCAATCCGACAAGTATGCCATAGCGTTTAGGTGAACACGATCTTGGGTTGCACTACCCCGACGCCGCCGCCGCCGATGCGCTCGACGACGGTGCCGACGGCGATGAACTCGTTGCGGCGGTTGACCAGCTTCACCCAATCGCCTTCTTCGCCCGCGAGGTCGCGCAGTAGCACCGTCTGGCCGTGCACCAGTCGGCGCTCCTGCTGGGCGTCGGTGATCACCTCGGCAAACGGCAGCGGCACGCGGTCGAAGGGGATCCAGGCAGGCTCGACCGGCTCGCCGGCCTCGAGACGACGGGCGAGCTCGCCCACCGTCACCGCCTGGTCGACGTGGAAGCCCCCCACCTGCAGGCGCCGCAGGCTCGCCAGATGCGCTCCGGTGCCGAGGGCCGCGCCGAGCTCGTGCGCCAGGCTGCGGGCGTAGGTGCCGGAGGAGCAGGAAAGCCGGAAGGTGATGGCGTCGCGCTCGAGGTCAGCGAGCGGCTGGAAGGCGTAGACGGTGACCTCCTTGGGCTCGAGCGGCACCTCCTCGCCCCGGCGCGCCAGCTCGTAGTACTTGACGCCATTGATCTTCTTGGCGCAGTACGGCGGCGGCGTCTGCTCGTAGGTGCCTTCGAGGGCGGCCATGGCTGCCCGCACGGTGGCGTCGCTGAGGCTGGCGATGGGCCGCTCGGCCACCACCTCGCCGGCGGCGTCGTAGGTGTCGGTGCTGACGCCGAAGCGCACCGTGCCCTCGTAGACCTTCGGCGCCTGGATGAAGAAGCGGGTGAGGCGAGTCGCCTTGCCGAGAGTGAGCACCAGCAGCCCGGTGGCGTCGGGGTCGAGGGTACCCGTGTGCCCGACCTTCTTCTGCCGGATCGTGCGGCGCACCTTCTGCACCGCGTCGTGCGAGGTCATCCCCGGCTCCTTGTCGAGGAGGAGCAGGCCGTGCTGCATAAGGTCCTAGCTCGCCGCCTCGCCGGCGGCGGCCGCCGCCGGGGCCGGTAGCGCGACGGTGAGCTCGCCGGTGAGCTGCTCGCGCAGCGCCGGCAGCTGGCCGTCGGTGGAGAAGCCGGCGGCGTTCTTGTGCCCGCCGCCGCCGTGGCGGCGCGCCACCTGCTCGACGTTGACGTCACCGCGGCTGCGCAGCGACACCTTGAAGCGATCCGGGCCCACCTCGCGCAGCAGCGCCACCGCCTGCACGCCGGCGACCGAGCGGGGATAGTCGACCAGCCCCTCGGAGTCGCCCGGTGCGGCGCCGCAGCGCTCGAACATCTCGCGCGTCAGGATGGCGGTGGCGATGCGGCCGCCGTCGTGCAGCTCGAGGGTCTGCAGCATGGCGCCGAGCAGGCGCAGCGTGGGCTCCGGCCTGCTCTCGTGCAGCCACATCGACACCGTTTCCGGCTTCGCTCCCTCGCGCACCAGGATGGCCGCCGCCTCGAACGCCTCCGGCGTGGTGTTGGCGAAGCGAAAGTCGCCGGTGTCGGTGGCGAGCGCCAGGTAGAGGCAGGTGGCGGTGTCCTCGTCCATCCCCACCTTGAGGGCGCTGGCGAGGCGATGGATCATCTCGCCGAGGGCCGGCGCCGCGGTGTCCACCCAGTTGACCTGGCCGTATTGCTGGTTGCCCAGATGATGGTCGATATTGACCAGCGGCAGCGCCGGGTTGGCGGCGCCGAGGTGGGCCTCGAGGCCGGTGCGGTCGAGGCTCGGGCACTCCAGCACCAGCACGGCGTTGAAGGCCTCGGGAAACCCCGCCGGCGGCCCCTCGCCGACGTGGATGCGGGCGCTGCCCGGCAGCGGCGCGTAGAGCGGCGGCAGCGGGTCGCGGTTCCACACCACCGCCCCCTTGCCGAGCTTGCGCAGCACGCGCGCCAGGCCGAGCTCCGAGCCGAGGGCGTCGCCATCGGGGGAGAGGTGGCTGGTGAGCAGGAAGCGGTTGCCCTGGCGGATCAGCGCCAGCAGGCTCTCAGGAGCCGTTTTCGTCGTCATCGTCATGATGCAGCGTCTCCAGCAGGGAGGCGATGTGCACGCTGTGCTCGGCCCCGCGGTCGAGCGTGAACTCCAGCTCGGGAGTGACCCGCAGGCGCAGGCGCGCCCCCAGCTGGCGGCGGAGGAAACCGGAGGCGTGGGCGAGGGCGGCGACGGCGGCGTTGCGGGTGCTCTCGTCGCCGATGACGGAGACCGCGATGCGGGCCTTGCGCAGGTCGGGAGTGACGTGCACCTCCGACACCGTCACCAGCCGCACCCGCGGGTCGTTCACCTCGCGCAGGATGAGCTGCGACAGCTCGGCGCGGACGAGGTCCTCGACGCGGTCGGTACGGCGGCTCACTCGAAAGTCTCCATGACGTCATCGTCCCACTGGCTGACCACGGCCTCGAACTGATCGTCGACGATGCGGCGGAGCTCGGCGGCCATGCGATCCAGCTCGCTCTCGGAACCGGCCAGGTAGGCCACCGCGACCTCGGCGCGCTGGTGCAGGTCGTGGAACCCGCTCTCCAGCACGGAGACCCGGTAGCGCTCGTGGAGCCGGTCGACCATCCCCTTGACCACCCGCCGCTTGTCCTTCAGTGACCGCGCGTGGGGAAGATGGAGCTCGAAGCGCGAGAGGCCGACCAGCAGCCCGCTCCTCACAGCGTCTGCCGGACCTCCTCGCGAGCGTAGGCCTCGATGAGGTCACCGGGCTTGACGTCCTGGAAGCGTTCCAGGCCGATGCCGCAGTCGAAGCCGGTGCGTACCTCGGAGGCGTCATCCTTGAAGCGGCGCAGCGAGGCGATCTTGCCCTCGTAGACGACCACGTTGTCGCGCAGCAGGCGTACGCCGGCGCTGCGCGGGATGACACCTTCGACGACATGACAGCCGGCGATGGTGCCGATCTTGGGGATCTTGAAGGTGTCGCGCACCTCCGCCCGCCCCTTGGTGACCTCCTGGAAAGTGGGCTCGAGCAGGCCGACCATGGCGTTCTTGAGCTCGTCGAGCAGCTCGTAGATCACCGTGTGCAGGCGGATCTCGACGCCTTCCTTCTCCGCCAGCTCGGAAGCGTTGCGCTCCGGCCGCACGTTGAAGCCGATGACGATGGCCTTGCTGGCGGAGGCCAGCAGCACGTCGTTGGTGCTGATGGCGCCGACGCCGGCGTGGATGACGTTGACCTTGACCTTGGGGGTGATGAGCTTGCCGAGCGCGTCGCTGAGCACCTCGGCCGAGCCCTGCACGTCGGTCTTGAGCACCACCGGCAGCTCCTTGACCTCGCCCTGTACGATCTTGTCGAAGAGCTGCTCGAGGGAGATCTTGGAGGTCATCGGTGCCAGCTCGCGGCGGCGCTGCTCCTGTTGGCGGAACTCGGCGATGCCGCGCGCCTTCTGCTCGTCCTGCACCACCTGGAAGGCGTCGCCGGCGCCCGGGATCTCCTGGAAGCCGGTGACTTCGACGGGGGTCGAGGGTCCGGCCTCGGGCACCCGGTTGCCGACGTCGTCGACCATCGAGCGCACGCGCCCGAAGGTAGCGCCGGTGACGAAGACGTCGCCGACGTGCAGCACGCCGTCCTGCACCAGCACCGTGGCGACGACGCCGCGGCCGGTCTCCTTGCGCGCCTCGAGCACGACGCCCTGCGCCGGCATCTCGGGGTTGGCCTTGAGCTCGAGGATGTCGGTGGTAAGCAGGATCATCTCCAACAGCTCGTTGATGCCCTGCTTCTTGAGCGCCGACATCGGCACCGTCACCGTCTCGCCGCCCCAGTCCTCGGGCATCAGGCCGTGCTCGGAGAGCTCCTTCTTCACCCGGTCCTGGTTGGTGTTGGCCTTGTCGATCTTGTTGACCGCCACCACGATCGGCACCTTGGCGGCGCGCGCGTGGTCGATGGCCTCGAGCGTCTGCGGCATGACGCCGTCGTCGGCCGCCACCACCAGCACGACGATGTCGGCGGCCTGACCGCCGCGGGCGCGCAGCTGGGTGAACGCCTCGTGGCCCGGGGTGTCGAGGAAGACCAGCTTCCGGCCGCCCTTGTCCACCTGGTAAGCGCCGATGTGCTGGGTGATGCCGCCGTGCTCGGCGTCGACCAGCCGCGACTCGCGGATGGCGTCGAGCAGGGTGGTCTTGCCGTGGTCGACGTGGCCCATGATGGTCACCACCGGCGGGCGCGTCACCTTGCCCTCGCGCTTCTCGCCCACCTGCGACTCCTCCCGGCGGAGCTGGACCTCCTCCTCGAAGGAGACCTGCATGGTCTCGAAGCCGAGCTCCTGCGCCAGCTGCTCCGCGAGGTCGGGCTCCAGCACGTGGTTGATGCTGGCCAGGATGCCGCGCTCGAAGAGCTTCTTGATGAGGTCCTTGGCGGTGATGTCGAGCTTCTCGGCGAGGTCACGGACGGTCATCCCCTCGACGATGGTCACCGGTCCGTCGGTGGCGCCGGTGGGGCGCTCGCCGGAAGCGGCCGCCGCCTCGGCGGCGGCGGTGCGCTGGGCGCGACGGCGGCGGCGCGCCGCCACCGGCCCGTCCTCGAGCTGCTCGATGTCGACCTTGCCCCGCAGGTGGCGCAGCTCGTCGTCGACCTGCGCCTCGGTGGCGGCGTGGCGCTTCGGCTTGCCGCGGTCCTTGGCCGCCGCCTGCTTCTTCGCCTCCGCCTCGTCCTTGGCCTTGCGGCGCGCCTCGGTCACCACCGCGGCCGCGGCGGCGGTGCTGGTGGCCGGCGGCCGGGTGGGAGCGGGCGGGCGGGGCGCCGTCGAGCTCGGCCGCAAGGTCGCCGGGCGTCCTGGCGAGGCGAGCGGACGAGCGCTCGGCGCCGGCCGGGGCGGGGTCGCCCCCGGGCGGCCGCTGCCGCTCTCGGGCCGGGCGCCGGCCGGACGGGCGGCGGGGGTTGCCGGCGGCCGGCTGGACGGCGCCGGCTGGCGCGGCGGGGTGGTCGGGCGCGTGCTAGGTGGTGGCACGACCGCCGCCTCGACGATCGCCGGCGCTGCGGGCGCGGCCTCCACCTCGTGCACCAACGGCGGCTCGATGCCCTGCTCGGCCCCGGCGGGGAGCATGTCCTCGCCCGGGCGGCCGGTGTCGACGCGCTCGCGGTGGGGGAGGGTGGGGATCGGCGCCTCGACCTTGTGGATGATGGCGCGCCGCGTCGGCCGCGGCGGCTCGAGGGGCAGCCGGCGCGGTGCTGCCGGGGTACCGGGGCGTGGCGCCGCCGCCGCCGCCCGCTGGGCGTCCTCGTCGCGCACGATCACCTCGCGCGGCGTCGCCAGGCGCTTGCCTTCGAGGACCTGCTTGAGCACGTCGGTTTCGACCTGCGCGTCATCGCCTTCCACGCGCACACCGATGGAGCGCAGCTTGAAGACGAGGTCCTGCTCGGCCATGCCGATCATGCGCGCCAGATCTGTGACCCGAACTTTCCCCATATCCATCTCCTGATCCTCGAGCTCTCTAGCGTGTTGCGCTGCCGGGGGTCGTCAACGTAAGAGTCGCCCTCGGCCCTACCGCTCCTCTGGCTGCTTCTCCGGCTTCGCCTCGGCGGCGACCTCCTCGCCCTCCCCTTCGCCGCGGCTGACGTCGAGATCCTGGAAGGCGCGCGACAGCGCCGCCATGAAGTCGGAGTCGGCCATCGTCTTGCTGCCCTTCTCGGCGCGCGTCGCCAGCTCGGCGAAGTCGGGGCCCTCGGGCTCCGCCGCCGGCTCGGGCCGCTGCCCACCCGCCCACTCGTGCAGCGCCGTCGCAGTCTCGGCGCCCACCCCCTCGACCGCGGCAAGGTCCTCGACCTTGGCGGCGGCGATGGCATCGGCGTCGCCGAAGCCGGCCGCCTGCAGCCGCTCGGCGGTCGCCGCGTCGACGCCGGCGATCTCGGTGAGGTCGGCCGCCGGCGCCTCGTCGCCGCCCACGTGCAGCAGCGCCGCCAGCGCGTCGGCCACCTCGTCCTTGACCGCGCTCTCGCTCTTGATGTCGATCTTGCAGCCGATCAGCTCGGCGGCGAGACGGACGTTCTGGCCGCGCTTGCCGATGGCGAGCGACAGCTGCGCGTCCTCGACGATGACGTCGAGGTGGGGGATCCCGTCGTTCTCGTGCTTCACCGACACGCGGGTGATCTTCGCCGGCGCCAGCGCGCTCTGCGCGAAGGTCACCAGGTCGTCGCTGTGCTCGATGATGTCGATCTTTTCGCCGCGCAGCTCGCGGATGATGGCCTGCACGCGCGAGCCCTTCATGCCGACGCAGGCACCCACCGGGTCGACGTCGCGCTCGCGGCTGTAGACGGCGACCTTGGCCCGCTCGCCGGGCGCCCGCACCGCGTTCTTGATGATCACCGTGCCGTCGTAGATCTCCGGCACCTCCATCTCGAAGAGCTTCATCAGCAGACGCGGGTCGGTGCGCGACAGCACCACCTGCGGCCCCTTGGGCTCCTTGTGCACGTTGACGATGACGGCACGGATGCGATCGCCCTGGCTGTAGCGCTCGTGGCGGGCCTGCTCGCTGCGCGGCACCACCGCCTCGGTGCGCCCGAGGTCGACGATGATGTCGCCGCGCTCGAAGCGACGCACCGTGCCGTTGACCACCTCGCCCACGCGGTGGCCGTACTCGTCGAAGACCTTGTCGCGCTCGGCCTCGCGAATGCGCTGGTACAGCACCTGCTTGGCCGACTGCGCGGCGATGCGACCGAGCCCGTCGGTCGAGATCGGGATCAGGATCTCGTCGCCGACCTGGGCGTCGCTCTTGTGGTCCTGTGCCTCCTCGACGCTCCACTGCGCGAGCGGATCCTCGACGAGCTCGACCACCTGCTTGACGATCCAGGCGTCGAACTTGCCGTTGTCGGGGTTGAAGTGGGCGCGCACCGGTTCTTTGATGCGGTGCTGCTTCTTGGCGGCGGACGCCATCGCGTCTTCGATCGCCGTCACCCACTTCCCCTCGTCGATCTCCTTCTC
>DASYUP010000587.1:0-7475 GCA_036001185.1 Thermoanaerobaculia bacterium | reverse complement strand
GCGTAGGAAGTGGTAGGCGCCGAGATCGATCAGCGCGTCGACGTTGTTGGGCTCCTTTTCCACCACCTGACCGTAGTAGATGCGCGCCTCGTCCCACTGGCCCAGCAGCCGGTGCAGGTCGCCGAGCATCTGGCGGACGGTAATGCTGTTGGGCAGCATCGCCGGCAGCACGCCGAGATCGGTGAACAGCGCGCCGTAGAGCCGCCCCTCGCTGAGCGCCTCGAGGGCGCGCGCCGGCGGCGCCAGCTGCTCGGCGATGCGCTGGTGCTGTTGGGCGATGGCGAGCGGCGCGGCGCCCAGCAGCACCCAGAGAAGGATGGTGACCAGGCGCTCGGAGATGGAGCCGAACCCCCACAGCAGCACCGACCAGTAGAGCAGCGCCCACACCAGTCCGGTCGGTAGCAGCAGCGGCCAGACGAGCAAGGCGATGGTGAGCGCGTGGCAGGCCGCCGTCGGCAGCATCGACAGGTGGCTGCCAATGGCGAAGTAGAGGCGGCTGCCCTTGGTGGCGAGCTGCACCACGACGAAGAGGCCGCCAGCGAGCAGCGCCACGGCGAGGGCGGCGAGGATGAGGTCTTCGAGCACCAGTCCCTCGACCGCGGCGAAGGTCAGCAACCGTGCGTAGCCGACCAGCTGCATCGAGGCGGCGCGCAGGTAGTGTTTGCCCTCCCAGGCGACCAGCGCGCTGCCGAAGGCGGTCTCCGGGCGGCCGGGGTCGAGCGCCTCGGCATCCTCGAGCGCCCACTCCGCCCGCTTGAGGTCTCCCTGGCGGGCTGCCGAGATGGCACGTACGGTGGCGCCGAGACTGAGCTCGGGGAGTCGGCTGAAGCCCAGGCGGCGGACCGCCGTGCGCAGCTCGGCGACCTGCGTGGCGGCGGTGTGGCGGTCCTCCTGGTTGAAGGCGCTGATCCACTGCAGCCAGATCTCCTGCAGGTGGAGCAGCGTCTGGCTGACGCTGCGCGAGAGCTCGAAGGAGGATACCGGCGGCCCGCTGGTCTCGGCGCGCAACGCGCGCCCGCCGCCGGCGGCGCCCGCCAGGGCGAGCGCCAAGGTGGCAACGGCGACGCGCGTGCGCGTGCTCAGCGGACCGGCGCCGCTCTCACCCGCGCTTCTGGACATAGCGCAGGCGCAGCCGGTAGAGAACGTCCTCGAGCACGGCCGATTCCTGCGCCCCGAGGTTGCCGGCGGTCTTCTGGCGCAGGACGTCGAGCAGGTCGATGTGCAGGCGCGCCATCTCCAGGTTCTCGGCGCTCTGGCCGTCGGGCAGCGGCACGTCGCCCAGGTAGAGCGCCACCGGCTCGGCGAGCACTGCCACCAGGTCGTAGAAGGTGGGAGCGCCGAACCCCGGCGGCGTGCCCGGGAGCTCGAGCCGCGGCGACGGCTCTTCCGCCGGCATCGCGCTGGGCGCCGGGTCGCCGCGAGCAGAGCCGCGCTCGTGGCGCTCAGGCTCGCGCGGCCGGTCGGTGGGGCGCGCCGCCGTGGGGGTGGCCTCGGCGGCGGCCGGCTCGGGAGGCGGCGGCGCCGGCGTGGTCGGCGCCGGAGCGCGATCCTGGAGATGGCGGAACTCGTCCTTCAGCTCCCCCTCGGGAGTGAAGATGCGCTTGTCGGTGACCTTGAGGTCCTTGCTCACTGGATTGTGCCGGCGGCCCTCGCTCGCGGTGCCCGGCCATGCTAGCGAACCCGTGACACAGCCGGCAAGGCGCCGGTCTGGCGGGGCGCCCCACCTGCTAGAGTCACGACGAGACCGATGGCCATCGAAGGTAGCCTCGAGATCTTCCAGTTGCCGGAGATCCTGCAGATGATCTCCGTACAGCGCAAGACCGGGATCCTCACCGTCCAGGGGGAGAGCGACATCGTCGCCATCTCCTTCAAGGACGGACAGGTGGTGGCCGCGGATGCGCTCAACCAGACGGTGGAGGAGGGGCTGGGTCAGATCCTCGCCAGCCAGGGGCTCGTCAGCCCCAAGGACTTCGCCGCCGTCAGCGCCGAGCACGAGGGAGGCGGCAAGCGCCTGCTCGACCTGCTCCTCGAGCACGGCCACGTCGACCGTGGACAGCTGCTCGAGGCGCTGCGCCACCAGACCTACCGCCTGCTTCTGCAGCTGCTGGGCTGGCAGCAGGGGGAGTTCAAGTTCTACTCCGGCGACGAGGTCGCCTACGAGGAGGGCTTCTACGCCATCTCGGTGGAGGAGCTGCTCATCCGCTCGCTCTCCGACCTCGGCGACGACGGGCAGGGCAGCGGTCCGCCGGATCTCGCGGCGGTGTACGAGAAGGTGCAGGGCGGTCCCCCCATCCGTTACCTGGGGCAGGACGGCAGTGTCGCCGATGCCTCCGGCGTCTGGATCGCCGGCGAGGACCGGCCGCTCGTCGAGCGCCTCGACGGTCGCACCACCGCCGGCGCCATTGCCAGTGACACCGGCGTCGGGGAGTACCGCGCCCTGTTCAGCCTCTACAAGCTGCTGCGCGCCGGGGCGGTGCGCCAGGTCGCCGCGCGGACAGGACCGGCTCGCCCTCTCGTCGCTCCGCCGCAACCGGCGCGCGCGACTGCCCCCTCTCCTCCGGCGCGATCTGCGCCTCTCCCGGCGGCCGCCCCCGCCGCGCCGCCGGCCACCCGTACCCCAGCCCAGTTCCCGGCGCGGGCCAGCGCCGCCTCTGCCGCGCCGGCCCCCCGCGAGAAGCGCGAAGAGCTGCCGGAGATCGGGCACTCTCACGCGCCGCCGGCTCCCCCAGCTCCGGCCCGTGGGCGCCGGGTGGTCGTACCCCATCCGTCGGTGCCGCCGCGACCCAGCCCGCTGTCGGTCTGGGTGCCACGGATCGTCGCCCTGGCGGCGGGCGTGGCGCTCTGCTTCGCACCCGCCATCGCGCCTCGCCACCTGCTGCTCCCCTTCCCCTGGCAGCAGCACGCACGCGCCACGCTCGAGCGCAACCAGCGCGCCGCCTACTACATGCAGATCGACCGCGCAGCCCGCTCCTACTTCCTGCTCGAGGGGCACTACCCCGACGGCCTGCAGGAGCTCGTCGGCCTCGACCTGCTGTCGCCACGCCAGCTCTACGACCCGGCGGGTCATCGGCTCGCCTACTCCGCCGAGGAGGTGTCGTACGAGGTGCAGCCGATCATCGGCGGCGAGCCGGTGGCCGATCTGGGAGCGCGGGAGGCGATCAGCGGCGATTTCTTGCTCGATCCTGATTTCCTCGACCTCCCCGAGAGGGCCGAGAAGCCGCCACTGGTGTTGCTGGACTGAGGACGAGGGGGGCGGGGGGGGGAGCTCCGCCCCGTCGTGAGGGAACGAGCAGAGGGAGTCGGGCCGGGTTTCGGGCCGGGCGACCGAGGGGCCAGGGCCAGCCGGGAATAAATATGAGCCAGTTTTTGTCAAATGTGGCGCTGGCTGTCAGATTTGACAACCGGACGCTAAGAAACGGTGGTATGCTCGAAACCGTGTGACCACCGGGAAGAAGGAGGAGAGCCCAGTGAGCAAGATCATCGGTATCGACCTCGGCACCACCAACAGCGTGGTGGCCGTCATGGAAGGCAGCGAGCCGAAGGTGATCGAGAACGCCGAGGGGACGCGTACCACTCCCTCGGTCGTCGGCTTCACCAAGAGCGGCGAGCGCCTGGTCGGCCAGGTCGCCAAGCGGCAGGCCGTCACCAACCCCGAGAACACCATTTTCTCGATCAAGCGCTTCATGGGGCGGCGCTACGAGGAAGTCAACGAAGAGATGAAGATGGTGCCCTACAAGGTGCTGCGCGTCGGCAACGGCGACGTGCGCGTCGAGGTGCAGGGCAAGCAATATTCGCCGCCCGAGATCTCGGCCATGATCCTCGAGAAGCTCAAGCAGGCGGCCGAGGACTATCTGGGGGAGAAGGTGACGCGCGCCGTCATCACCGTGCCGGCGTATTTCAACGACGCCCAGCGCCAGGCCACTAAGGACGCCGGCCGCATCGCCGGCCTGAACGTCGAGCGCCTCGTCAACGAGCCCACCGCCGCGGCCCTCGCCTACGGCCTCGACAAGAAGAAGGACCAGACCATCGCCGTCTACGACTTCGGCGGCGGCACCTTCGACATCTCGATCCTCGAGGTGGGCGACGGCGTCGTCGAGGTGAAGTCGACCAACGGTGACACCCACCTGGGCGGCGACAACGTCGACCAGCGGGTGATCGACTGGATCCTCGCCGAGTTCAAGAAGGACCAGGGGATCGACCTGTCGCGCGACCCGATGGCCATGCAGCGGCTCAAGGAAGCCGCCGAGAAGGCCAAGATCGAGCTGTCGACGGCGCAGGAGAGCGAAATCAACCTGCCCTTCATCACCGCCGATGCCAGCGGACCGAAGCACCTCGCTCTCAAGCTGACGCGTCCCAAGCTCGAGCAGCTGGTGGACGACATCATCAAGAAGTCGGTGGGGCCCTGCAAGCAGGCCCTCAAGGATGCCGGCGTCGAGCCGGCGCAGATCGACGAGGTGATCCTGGTCGGCGGACAGACCCGCATGCCAGCGATCCAGAAGCTGGTCAAGGACCTCTTCGCCAAGGAGCCCCACAAGGGCGTCAACCCCGACGAGGTCGTGGCAGTGGGCGCGGCCATCCAGGGCGGCGTGCTGTCCGGCCAGGTCAAGGACATGGTGCTGCTCGACGTCACCCCGCTGTCGCTGGGCATCGAGACCCTCGGTGGCGTGCTGACGCGGCTCATCGAGCGCAACACCACCATCCCGACGCGCAAGAGCGAGACCTTTACCACCGCGGCCGACAGTCAGACGCAAGTGGAGGTGCACGTGCTGCAGGGGGAGCGCGAGATGGCGAAGGACAATCGCACGCTCGGCCGCTTCCATCTGGTGGGGATTCCGCCGGCGCCGCGCGGCATGCCGCAGGTCGAGGTCACCTTCGACATCGACGCCAACGGCATCGTCAACGTGTCGGCCAAGGACCTCGGCACCGGCAAGGAGCAGAAGATCACCATCACCGCCTCCTCGGGGCTGGGGGAGTCCGACATCCAGCGCATGGTGAAGGACGCCGACCTCCATCGCGAGGAGGACAAGAAGCGCCGCCAGCAGGTGGAGGCGCGCAACAAGCTGGACGGCCTCGTCTACAGCACCGAGAAGACCTTCGAGGAGCACAAGGACAAGCTCGACCCGGAGCCCCGCGCGGCTCTCGAGACGGCGATCGCCGAGGCCAAGAAGGCGCTCGAGGGAGACGACGCGGAGGCGATGGAGCGGGCCGGCGCGCAGCTCGAGCAGGCCTCGCACAAGCTCGCCGAGGCGATGTATCGCCAGGGCCAGACGGGGCCCGAGGCGGGTGGGCAGCCCGGGGGCTCGACGCCTCCTGGCGGCCAGCCGGGCCAGGGTGAAGAGGTGATCGACGCCGAATACGTCGACGTCGATAGCAAGAATAATTGAGCCCCAACCCCTCTCCCCCCTCGCCGGGGGGAGAGGGGCCCGGAGGGGAGGGTGGCTTCCGAATTCGAACGACGGCAGGATAGAGCCATGGCGCGAACCCGTAGCGGACCGGCAACCGAGCTCGCGCGCCTCCAGCAGCGCCTCAGCAAGCTCCTCGAGCAGGCGCTGCTCGGCGGCGGCGGCGAGATCGCGCAGGGAGGGCCCTCGGGCTGGTGCCCGCTTCTCGACCTAGTGGAGACCGGTGACGCCTACATCCTCTACGCCGAGCTGCCGGGGGTGCGCCGCTCCGATATCGTGCTCGACTCCGACGGCCACCACCTCGAGCTCTCGGGGCAGCGCCGGCCCAGCGGCGGCGAACGCGGCTACCTGCGGCTGGAGGGCAGCTATGGTCCCTTCCGCCGTCGCCTCGAGCTGCCCGGGCCGGTCGACGCCGAGCGCATCGCCGCTCGCCTCCGCCGCGGCATCCTCGAGGTGGTGATGCCCAAGCAGGCACCAACCCGGCGCGCCGACGTGGCGCTGCGGGAGGGTTGAACGATGGCGCGCCAGCGACGCGAGACCCGCTTCGTCATGATCAGTAGCGTCGCCGAGCGCTTCGACGTCCATCCGCAGACCTTGCGCATGTACGAGCGCGAGGGGCTGCTGACACCGGTGCGCAGCGCCGGCAACACCCGGCTCTACGACGAAGAGACCATCAAGCGGCTGGAGACCATCCTCTTCCTCACCCGCGAGCTGGGCGTCAACCTCGCCGGGGTCGAAGTGATCTTGAACCTCCGCCAGCAGATGGCCGAGATGCAGCAGGAGGTGGACCGCCTGCTGCAGGTGGTGCGCGAAGAGCTGCGCAACCGCGGCGGCATCCGCCGCGAGCACGCGCTGGTCAAGGTCGAGCGCGGGCCGCTGATGCGCAGCGGTCGCGGCCCCGGCCGCTGAGGCCGGCCCGCCGCGCGGCCGTGCTAACCTGCCGGCAATGCCCGACCGGCCCGGTGACGGCAAGCGCGACGGCGCACTCGGCGCCAGCCTTGGCGGCGCGCTCGAGCAGGCGCTGGCGGCTTCCCCCGCGTCGCTGCTCGCCGAGGAATCCGTCGCCGGCGTCTGCCCCGACTGTGGCGGGCGCGGCTGGGTCTTGCGGCCCGACGACGGGGCCGGCATGGCGCAGCGCTGCGCCTGCGGTACGCGCGAGGTGCTGCCGCGGCTCGAGCTCGCCGCCGGCATCCCCGACCGCTATCGCGGCTGCCGGCTCGCCAACTTCGACGTCAACGCGCCGCGCCAGAAGCTGCTCGCCGCCCGCCGGGTCACCGAGCGCTGGCTCGACGATTTCGTCGACGAGCGCGGGCGATTCTGCGAGTCCGGCCTGCTCTTCATCGGCCCGCCGGGAACCGGCAAGACCCACCTCGCTGCCGCGGCGCTGGCCGAGCTGATCCGCCGCTACCGCGTCCACGGCCGCTTCGTCGATTTCACCTCCCTCATCTACCAGATCCAGTCGACCTTCGACGCCGGCTCGCCGGAGACCAAGCAGACCGTGCTCGACCCGGTGCTCGACGCCGAGGTGCTGGTGATCGACGAGCTGGGCGCGCAGAAGCCGTCTCCCTGGGTGAGCGAGGTGCTCTACCTGATCCTCAACGGCCGCTACACGCGCCGTCGCACCACCCTCTTCACCACCAACTACTACCTGGAAGCGGAGCGGCCGCCGCTCAACGGCACGCTCGACCGCGGCGCGGCGCCGCCGCCGCGCGACACGCTGAGCAGTCGCATCCCGTCGTTGCTGGTGAGCCGTCTCTGGGAGATGGCGCGCCCCGTCGTGCTCGAGGGCGACGACTTTCGGCAGCACGTCAAGGCGCACCAGCATCGCTAGGGCCCCGGCCGCTCCGGTACACTCTCGGCGCCCAGCGATGAGCAACGGCGAGGCGCCAGCGAGCCCGCGATCGGGGCGGAGCCGACGAGCACGGCACCGACGGGCGACGGCCCGCCGCTGCGGGCTCGCCGCCGCCCTGTTCCTCGCCCTCGCCTGCGGCCACCCGCCGCCGCGCACCGCGCCGCGGGCGGCGCCCACACCGGCACCGACGCCGGCGCCGACGCCGGTGCCGTTGCCCGAGC
>DASYUP010000586.1:0-4116 GCA_036001185.1 Thermoanaerobaculia bacterium | reverse complement strand
CGCGCTGCAGCGTCGCGCCGTCGATGCGGACCAGGGCCATCGAGACGAGGGTGCTCGCCGCCGTCGCGCCGTGGACCACCAGGCCGCCGATCAGCACCTTGCCATCGGGGGCGAGGCCATGGCCGTCGGTACCGTCGTCTGGAAGTCGCTCATGAATGCCGACATATCCACCGCGCCGAAGCCGGCGTCGCCGCCAAAGGCGTCGAAGAGGTCGTACTGCCACGGACCGCTGAAGTCGGAGCGCTCGGGGCCCGTCACCCACAGTCGACCGCCAGCATCGAAGCCCATGGCTACCACCCGGCTGGTGCCACCGACGAGGGAAATGCCGCCGGCGCCCCAGCCGTTCCCCCAGCTGCGATCGATCGAGCCGTCGGCGAGCAGGCGGGCGACGAAGCCGATGTCCCGGTTGAAGAACGCCGTCTCGCGCAGGGTTCCGGCAACGAGCACGCGGCCCTGCTTGTCCACCGCCTCCGCCAGCGCCTGGCCCCGCTCGGCCGCCAGGTCCTGGTCGGAAAGGTCGATCACCACCCGGCCGCCGCTACCGAAGCTCGGGTCGAGCAACCGTCGTGCCTCAGCCTGGCGATCGCGATCTTCCGGACCTCGTCGCTGCTGGTGGCCGAGCCGACTAAGAGCACTCTGCCGTCGCTCTGTGCGGCGCAGCCTTGTGCGAAGTCGGTGGCGGCGGAGTCGAGGTCGAAGAAGACGCTGGCGTTGCCGCCGAGGCGAGACCCATCGACATCGCCACGATCAGCGAAGGCAACCAACGGGAACGGCGAAGCAGCTTGTAGGAGCGCACGGTTTACCCCCTCGCTCAGGGGAACGCATGGCGCCGCCGACCGCGGCCACTCGGCACCGGCGGGACCCACTGCGACCAGCCAGTCGAGCGCCCGGGAACTGCCGCCTAGGGCCGCAGCAGCTGCCGCCGCCGCCAGGAGGCATGACGGGGCGGAGAAATGGCTCCTGGGGAGGGACTCGAACCCCCGACCAATCGGTTAACAGCCGATCGCTCTACCACTGAGCTACCCAGGAGCGGGCGGATGGCGGGCCATCCTGGTGGGTTACCCCCGAAGGGGGCTCGATCTTAGGGAGCGCTCTCGGGGCTGTCAAGAAGTCCTACAATCGCGTAAGATTTGGGCTGGCTACCACAAATTCGTATACAGCTAAGCTAATTTCGCGCATTATTAGTTGACACTCGTCCACAGCAGGGGGTACTCTTCCGACAACGTCGGAGGTGCCCTGACATGAGCTTGCTGCTGCCGCTCGCCCCCACTTGGAGCCTCGCCGCGGCCGTTTCTCCCGCCGATACCGCCTGGATGCTGGTGGCGACCGCGCTCGTCCTGCTGATGACGCCGGCCCTCGCCTTCTTCTACGGCGGCCTGGTGCGAGCGAAGAACGTGCTCAACACGATGATGATGAGCGTGGCGGCGATGGCGGCGGTGGGGATCGCCTGGGCCCTCGTCGGCTACAGCCTGGCGTTTGCCCCCGGCGGCGCGCTCGTCGGCGGGCTCGACCATCTCTTCCTGCGCGGCGTCGGGCTCGACGCCAAGGGCACCCTGCCGCACCTGCTCTTCATGGCCTACCAGGCCACCTTCGCCATCATCACCGCCGCCCTCATCTCCGGCGCCGTCGTCGAGCGCATCCGCTTCGGCCCCTACCTCGCCTTCATCACCGCCTGGAGCGTGGTGGTCTACGCGCCGGTGGCGCACTGGGTGTGGGGCGGCGGCTGGCTCGCCAAGCTGGGGGCCCTCGACTTCGCCGGCGGCACGGTGGTGCACGTCAACGCCGCGGCGGCGGCTCTCGTCGCCGCCCTCATCGTCGGCCCGCGGCGCGACTACGGCCGCCAGGCGCAGCTGCCGCACAACATCCCCTTCGTCGTCCTCGGCGCGGGGCTGCTCTGGTTCGGCTGGTTCGGCTTCAACGCCGGCAGCGCGCTGGCCGCCAACGGCATCGCCGCCCTCGCCTTCACCAACACGCTGCTGGCCCCGGCGACGACGCTGCTGGTGTGGATGCTGCTCGACCAGCTGCGCAGCAAGCGCACGACGGCGGTGGGCGCCGCCACCGGCGTGGTCGTCGGCCTGGTGGCGATCACTCCCGCCGCCGGTTACATCGGACCGCTCTCGGCGCTGCTGCTCGGAGGCTTCGCGGCGCTGCCCAGCTACGCCGCGATCCTGCTGCGCTCGCGCAGCGCCCTCGACGACTCGCTCGACGTGGTGGCGGCGCACGGCATCGGCGGTACCACCGGCGCGCTGCTCACCGGGGTGCTGGCGCAGGCGGTCTGGGGCGGTACCGACGGGGCCCTGTTCGGCGCCCCACGGCAGCTGCTCTGGCAGGCGATCGGCGTCGCCGCGGCCGCCCTCTACAGCGCCGGTGCCTCCTTCGCGCTGCTGAAGCTGATCGGCAAGCTGGTGCCGCTGCGGCCGGCGGCGCGGGTGGAAGGGATGGGCCTCGACCTGCAGGAGCACGGCGAGGAGGCCTACACCACCGGCGAGGGCGCCATCCTCGTCATCCCCGAGGAGGCGCTGCCCGAGCGGGCGCCGGCGGGGTTGCCGCTGCCGGCGCCGGCCGAGGGCGCCTTCTGAGGCTGCTGCCCAGAAGACGGGCGGGGACAAGCCCCGCCCCGACACCGGAACCGATCCAACCGAGGTGCCACCGGTGAAGCTGATCGTCGCCATCATCCGGCCGGAGAAGCTGCACGACGTGCTCGAGGCGCTCTTCCGCGCCGAGGTGCGCGGGCTCACCATCACCCGTGCCCAGGGGCATGGCGGCGAGATGGAGCGGGTGGAGACCTACCGCGGCACGACGGTCAAGATGGAGCTGGTCGACAAGGTGCGCCTCGACATCGGCGTCTCCGATCCCTTCGTCGACGTCACCGTGGCCGCCCTGCAGCGCTCGGCGCGCACGGGCGACGTGGGCGACGGCAAGATCTTCGTGCTGCCGGTGGAAAAGGTGATCCGCATCCGCACCGGCGAGGAGGACGTCGGCGCGGTGACGCCCGTGACCACGGGTTGAGCGGCGGCCTCGTCGTTCGCCCCGGCACCCCGGCGGACGCCGCGGCGCTGGCGCGGCTGCGCTATCGCTTCCGGGTCGAGCTGGGCACGCCGAACGAGGCCGACGAAGCGTTCGTCGCCCGCTGCAGCGCCTGGATGGAGAGCCGCCTTGGACCGGGATCGAGCTGGCGCTGCTGGCTGGCTGTCGAGGGAGCCGAGGTCGCCGCCGTCCTCTGGCTGGGGCTGGTCGACAAGGTGCCCAACCCGGTGGACGAGCCCGAGCAGCACGCCTACATCACCAACGTCTACGTCGTCCCCGAGCGGCGCGATGGCGGCGTCGGCGCGCTGCTCATGGACGAGGCGATGGCGTTCTGCCGCGACCAGGGCATCGACACCATCCTTCTCTGGCCGAGCGCGAAGAGCCGCTCCTTCTATGCCCGCTATGGCTTCGCTCCCAGCAGCGACGTGATGGCGCGGCGACTGCGGTTATCGTAGGCCCCAGGAGGGCCCACCCCATGCTGAACCGTTGTGGTGTCGGCGCGCTCGGCGCGCTGGCGGTGTTGTCGCTCTGCTGTGCCACCCAGACCCTGCGCGCCGAGGCGCCGCCGCAAGCCAAGCCTCTGCCGCGACCCCGTCCGGTGGAACCCGGCGTGCCGCAGGTGAACCCTCCGGTGATGGCCAAGCACCGGGTGACCTTCAAGAGCGACGACGGGCTGACGCTGGTCGGCTACCTCTTCGTGCCCCCGGGCCCGCCCGACAAGAAGTACCCCGCCATCGTCTGGAACCACGGCAGCGAGAAGGACCCCGCCCCCGACCGGCAATTCAAGGGGATCGCCGACGCCTTCGTGCCGGCCGGCTACGCGGTGTTCGCGCCCGTGCGCCGAGGGCAGGGGGAGTCCCAGGGTGAATACATCAGCGACACCGTCGCCGCCGTCCGCGCCTCCTCCGGCAAGGACGCGGCGGCGAAGAAGATGGTGGAGCTGATGGAGACCTCGCAACTCGGCGACCAGCTCGCCGGCCTCGCCTTCCTGCGCACCCAACCTCAGATCGTCGGCGATCGCATCGTCGTCATGGGCTGCTCCTACGGCGGCATCCAGACCATCCTCGGCGCCGAGAGCGCCAAGGCCCA
>DASYUP010000585.1:0-10017 GCA_036001185.1 Thermoanaerobaculia bacterium | reverse complement strand
CAAGCGCGTCGTCTCCAAGCACCTCAAGCGGCGCGAGGAGGAGGCGGCGGTGGTGATGGCCCCGCCTGAGCCCGCCGCCGGCCTCGAGCTCGACCTGCCGCTGCGGGCGAGCGACAAGAACCAGCGCGAGCGCGGCTTCGGCGTGCGCCGCGTGCGCCTCGCCGAGGAGATCGACCTCGACGAGGCGATGCTCGACGGCGCGGACGGCGACGTGGCCGGGCGCTCGGCCGCAGCCGCGGAGCCTGCGGCTCCCGCTTCAGCCCCGGCGCGCCGCAAGAAGGAGCAGCCGCTGCTCTTCCAGCCGCCGTCGGAGACCCAGCTGCCGCCGCTCAACCTGCTCAACCTGCAGCCGGTGCCGCACACGGTCCCCGAGGACGACTTGATTCGACTGGGCGAGGCGATCCGCCAGAGCTGCGAGCATTTCGGCGTCGAGGGCACGCTCGAAGGGATCAACCCGGGGCCGGTGATCACGGTGTTCGAGTTCCGCCCGGCGCCGGGCGTCAAGATGAGCCAGATCGTCAGTCTGCAGGACGACCTGGCGCTGGCGCTGCAGGCCGAGTCGGTGCGCATCGACCGCAGTCCGGGGCGGTCGACGCTTGGCATCGAGGTGCCCAACAAGGACCGTTCGATCATCCGCCTCGGCTCGCTGCTGGCGCACGAGAAGTTCCGCAGCGCCGGCTCGGTGCTGACCATGGCGATCGGCACCTCCTTGCAGGGCGAGCCCTACTTCGCCGACCTGGCGACGATGCCGCACCTGCTGGTGGCGGGCGCCACCGGCGCCGGCAAGAGCGTCGGTCTGCAGGCGATGGTGACCTCGATCCTCTACAAGGCGACGCGCGAGGAGGTGCAGTTCATCTTCATCGACCCCAAGCGCGTCGAGCTGGGGGTCTACGCCGACATTCCGCACCTCAAGACCGAGGTGGTGGTGGAGCCCAAGAAGGCGGCCAACGCCCTGCGCTGGGCGGTAGCCGAGATGGAGCGCCGCTACCGCCTGCTCGCCGAGGTGCACGTGCGCTCGCTCGACTACTACAACCGGGCGATCCGCGACCCCGAGGTGCAGCGGCGGCTGGCGCTCGAGGACGGGGGCGAGTTCACCCCTGCCGACCTCAAGCCACTGCCCTACTACGTGATCGTCATCGACGAGCTCGCCGACCTGATGATGGTGGCCGCCAACGAGGTGGAGACGTCGATCGCGCGCCTGGCGCAGATGGCGCGCGCGGTGGGCATCCACCTCATCGTCGCCACCCAGCGGCCGTCGGTGGACGTCATCACCGGCACCATCAAGGCGAACTTCCCCTGCCGCATCGCCTTCGCCACCACCAGCCGCCACGACTCGAAGACGATCCTCGACACCGTCGGCTCGGAGCGGCTGCTCGGCAAGGGCGACATGCTGATCATGCCGCCCGGCACCTCGCGGCTGCTGCGCGTGCACGGTGCCTACATCAGCGAGCAGGAGACGGCGGCGCTGGTGCGCTGGCTGAAGAAGCAGGGGCGGCCCGAGCTCGATCCCGAGGTGCTCGAGTTCAACGGCAGCGGCGGCACCGGCGCCAGCGGCGAGGGCGGCGAAGACAACGATGACGTGCTGTTCGACGAGGCGGCGCGGCTGGTGGTCAGCGAGGGCAAGGCATCGGCGAGCTACCTGCAGCGGCGCATGCGCGTCGGCTTCTCGCGGGCGGCGCGGCTGATCGACCTCATGGAGCGCGAGGGGATCCTCGGGCCGGCGCAGGGGAGCAAGCCGCGCGAGGTGCTGGTCAAGAGCGACTACTTCGCCGAGGTCGACGCCACGCGGGATTGACGGCGCGGTCGCGGGCGCGGGTGCCGGCGAGGAGAGGAAGAGGGAGTGATGCGCGGGCCGACGGTGGCACGGCATGGGGCCCCGCCAGCCGGGGGTATCCCGTCGGTGCTCGGCGCCGCAGACGGCGCCTCCGCGCGGGCGAGAGCCCTCCCCCCGGCGCGCCCCATGCCTTGGCGACCAGCGGGTCGTGGCCCTTGCGATCCTGCTGGTTTGTTGTTCGATCCTCGTCAACTGGTCGGTTCTCTCCACGCTGTTACCATCGCGCCGTGACGTCCCGTCTCGAGCGACTGGTCTTCTTCGGCACTCCCGACTTTGCCTTGCCGACGTTGCAGGCGTTGGTGGGAGCGGGGCGGGCGCCGCTGCTGGTGGTGACGCAGCCGGACCGGCCGGCGGGGCGCGGGCAGCAGGTGCGGGCGGGCGTCGTCACGCGGTGGGCGCGCGAGGAGGGGCTCGAGGTGTGGCAGCCGGCGAAGGTGCGCGACCCCGACGCCATCGCCCGGCTGGCGGCGCTGGCGCCAGACCTCGCGGTGGTGGCGGCCTTCGGGCAGATCTTTCCGCCGGCGTTGCTGGCGCTGCCCCGGCATGGCTGCGTCAACGTCCATGCCTCGCTGCTGCCGCGCCATCGCGGGGCGGCGCCGGTGCAGGCGGCCCTGCTCGCCGGCGACGAGGAGACGGGCGTCACCATCATGCGCATGGACGAGGGGCTCGATACCGGGCCCATGCTGCTGCAGGCGCGCACGCGACTTGGGGGTCACGAGACGGCCGGTGAGCTGCTGCTGCGGCTGGCGCACCTCGGCGCGGCGCTGCTGCTGGAGGCCGTTGCCGGTCTGGAGGCAGGGATTCTGGTCGAGCGACCGCAGCCGCAAGTGGGAGTGACCCATGCGCCGAGGTTGCAGAAGGAGCAGGGGCGGATCGACTGGACGCAGCCGGCCGAGCGTCTCTACCGGCAGCTGCGCGCCTTCACGCCCTGGCCGGGCGCGACCGCCGACCTCGCCGGCACGTCGGTCAAGCTGCTGTGGGCCGAACCGCTGGCGGAGCAGACCGCCGCCGCGCCGGGAACGGTGCTCGGCCTGCGCGGCGAGGCGCTCGTCGTCGCCTGCGGCGGCGGCTCCGCGCTCGCCATTCATCGACTGCAGCGGCCCGGCCGTCGGCCGCTCGCTGCCGCCGAGTTCGTGCGGGGCGAGCGCCACCTCGACCAGCGTTCCGCCTGAGCCGCGTGGGTTGATCATCATGGCCCACCGTCGACCCGCCGACCGCCCGCGTCGCCTGACGCCCCGCCGCACGCCCGACGACAACGTGCGCGCCGCCGCCGCCTGGGTGCTCGAGCGCACCCTCGCCGCCTCGACGCCGGTGGACGCCTTCCTGCGCGGTGCCCTCGAGCGCTTCGACGATCGCGACCAGGGCCTGCTGCGGGAGCTGGTGCTGGGCAGCCTGCGCTGGCTGCGCCGGCTCGACCACGTCCTCGCCCTCGCCAGCAGCCGGCAGCTGGCCGAGATCGACCCCGCCTTGCACGGGCCGTTGCGCGTCGCCGCCTACCAGCTGCTCTTCCTCGAACGGGTTCCTCCCTACGCCGCCGTCGACGAGGCGGTGGAGCAGGCAATGCAGCGCACGCACCGGGGCGGCGCGAGCTTCGTCAACGCCGTGCTGCGCCGGGTGGCTCGCGACCGCACTCTCGACGCCTGGCCGGTGGCGGAGGCCGACGCCGTGCGCCGTCTCGCCATCGAGGCCAGTCACCCCGACTTCCTGGTGCGCCGCTGGATCGACCGCTTCGGCCTCTCCCGCACGCGCCGCCTGCTGCTCGCCAACAACCGCGCCAAGCCGATGCAGCTGCTCGCCTTCCGTGACCGTGGCGGACGTGAGCTGCTGGCCGAGCGGCTGATCGACGAGGGCCTGGAGGTCGAGCCGACGACGCTCTCGCCCCTGGGGCTCACCGTGCGCGAGGGCAATCCGCTGGCGACCGCCGCCTTCCGCGACGGCGACTGCTACGTGCAGGACGAGGCGAGCCAGGCGGCGGCGCTGTTGCCGCCGCCGCGGCCGGGAGAGCGCGTGCTCGACGCCGCCGCCTCGCCGGGTGGCAAGACCTTCGCGCTGCTCGCCGCGCAGCCGGAGGTGCGGCCGCTGCTCGCCGACGCCAGCGTCGGCCGGCTCGCCACCTTGCGCGACAATCTGCGACGGCTGGGTCGGCCGCTGCCGGTGATCGCCGCCGACGCCGGCCGCTCGCCGCTCAGCGGCAGCTTCGACCGCGTGGTGGTCGACCTGCCCTGCTCGGGGACCGGCACGCTGCGCCGCAACCCCGAGCTCAAGTGGCGGCTGTCCGAGGGCGAGATCGGCCGGCTGGCGGCGCAGGGGGAGCGACTGCTCGCCGAGAGCGCGCCGCTGGTGGCACCGCACGGTCTGCTGGTCGCCATCACCTGCTCGGTCGAGGCGGAGGAGAACGAGGAGGTCGGCGAGCGGTTCCTCGCCGCGCGCCGGGAGTTCCGCCCCGTCTCCCTCGGTCGCGGGTTGGAACCGGCGATGGTCGCCGGGGTCGAGGCGCCGGGGCGGTGGCGAGTTCTCCCCGGCGGAGACCACGACGGCTTCACGGTGCAGGTGTTCACACGCTAGGGTGCGCCGCTCGCCCCAGCATTGACAGGCTGCCGGGGGTCGCTTATCGTTCCCTGCCAAGCGCTCTGGGCTCGCAGACCCACTAACAACCCAATCCGAGGTTAGGAGGAGAGATGGCAGGCAAAGCTGACATCGTGGATTACGTTGCGGACAACGTCGAGGGGATTTCGAAGCGTCAGGCCAACGATGCTTTCGAGTCGGTGATCGAGGCGATCTGCATGCACCTCGAAAAGGGCGATCGCGTGCAGGTTCCCGGTCTCGGCTCCTTCGCCATCAGTGAGCGCGCCGCCCGCACCGGGCGCAACCCCAAGACCGGCGAGTCAATCAAGATCGCGGCGAGCAAGAACGTTCGCTTCAAGGCCGGCAAGGACCTCAAGGACTCGGTCAACAGCTGACCGCTGCCCGTCGGCGGAGAAGGCCCTGACGCTCGAGCGGCGCAGGGCCTTTTCTGTCTCCTCCCGGCCTCCTTCTCTCAGCGCACGACGCCGTAGAGCCGCGCCAGCCGCGCCGGCGAGACGCCGCAGAGGAAGAGCCCCCAGATCAGCCAGTTGGTCGCCACCGTGCGGGTGGCGCCCTGGCGGGCGAAGCGGCGTGCCGAGGTGGTCACCGCCAGCGGCAAGATGGCCACCGGCCCGGAGCGCCGCAGCCGCCACGCGAAGTCGAGGTCCTCGAGCAGCGGCCAGTCGCGGTAGCCGCCGAGGGTCTCGAAAGCGGTGCGGGTAGCGAACTGCGCCTGGTCGCCCAGCGGCAGGCGAGTGAGCCGGGTGCGGGCGTTGACCAGCGCGCCGCCCAGCCGCAGGGCGGGCCCCGCTGGCGCGAAGCGGACGCGGAAGCCGCCGCCGTGGTGACCGGCCGCCACCGCCGCGCGCACCGCCTCCACCGCGCCGGCCGGCAGCACGGTGTCGGCGTGGAGGAACAGGAGCAGGTCGGCGGTGGCCGCGGCGGCGCCACGATTGAGCTGCGGCCCGCGCCCGGGAGGGCCGACGACGACCCGGGCGCCGAGCTCCGTCGCCAGCTCTCGGGTGCTGTCGCCGCTACCGCCGTCAGAGACCACCACCTCGTCGGCGGCGGCGAGCGCCGCCGGCAGGTGGCGGCGCAGGCACGCTTCCTCGTCGAGCGTCGGGACGACGATCGCCAGCCGGGTCGCAGGCACGCTCCGCGATCGTAGCAAGGCTGTGCTGTTACCATGCCACCGCGCGACGCCCGCACCATGTCCGACGACACGCCGTTCTCCCATCTCGACGCCGCCGGCAACGCGCGCATGGTCGACGTGTCGGACAAGCCGGTGACCCGTCGCGTGGCCGCCGCGTCGTGCCGCGTGCAGCTCGCCGCCGCCACCGTCGCGCGGCTGGGCGCCATGCCCAAGGGGGACGCTCTGGCGGTGGCGCGGCTCGCCGGCATCCAGGGGGCGAAGGCCACCTCGACGCTGGTACCGCTCGCCCACCCGCTGCCGATCGACCAGGTGGAGGTCGAGCTGCGGCCGGAGGGCGATGGCGTCTTCGTGCGCAGCCGCGTGGTGGTGACGGCGCGCACCGGCGCCGAGATGGAGGCGCTCACCGCCTGCGCCGCCGCGGCGCTCGCCCTCTACGACATGGTCAAAGCGGTCGACCGTGGGGCGGTGATCGGCGAGCTGCGCTTGGAGAGCAAGAGCGGCGGGCGCAGCGGGGACTGGTCGCGCTGAGGGTCGCGTCGAAGTGATCCGCACCGGCCTCGACCGGCTGCTCGCCGCGCCCGAGCGCCTGCGTGGCCGGCGCTATGGGCTGCTGGCGCACCACGCCTCGGTCACCGCTGACCTGCGGCCGGCGCACGTGGCGTTGGCCTCCAGTGCCGGCGGGCCACCGGCAGTGCTGTTCGGACCGGAGCACGGCTACTATGGCGTCGAGCAGGACATGGTGCCGAGCGAGGATCAGCGCGATCCCTGGACGGCCGTACCGATCCGCTCGCTCTACGGCCATGCCGAGCAGACCCTGCGGCCGGCTTCCGAGGCCTTCGCCGAGCTCGACCTCCTGCTGGTCGACCTGCAGGACGTCGGCAGCCGCTACTACACCTACGTCGCCACCGCCACCTGGGCGGCGGAGGTGGCGCTCGCCGCCGGCTGCGAGGTCTGGGTGCTCGATCGCCCCAACCCGCTGGGCGGCGAGGTGGTCGAGGGCAACCTCCGCCGACCCGGCTACGCCTCGTTCGTCGGCGCCTTCGCCCATCCGGTGAGGCACGGCCTCACCCTCGGCGAGATCGTTCGCCTCGAGCTCGCGCGTCAGCGAGCGGACGAGCGCCCGCCGGCCGGCCTCGAGGTCTGGTCGCTCGAGGGCTGGCGGCGGTCGATGCTGTGGCCGCAGACCGGGCGCCCGTGGATCGCTCCCTCGCCCAACATGCCGACCTTCGCCACCGCGGTCGTCTATCCGGGCATGTGCCTGCTCGAGGGGACGCGCGTGTCGGAGGGCCGCGGCACGACGCGGCCCTTCAACGTGCTCGGCGCACCCTGGCTGCACCCGGTGGAGCTCGCCCGCCAGCTCGGCGCGCGCGGGATTCCCGGCGTCTCGTTTCTGCCGATGTACTTCCGCCCGCAGTTCCAGAAGCACGCCGGGCAGGTCTGCGGCGGCGTCGAGGTGGTGGTGGGGGAGGAAGCGCGTTTCCCCAGCTTCCGCGCCGGCGTCGAGCTGCTGGCGGTGCTCTTCGCGCTGACGCCGTCTGGAGAGCTGTGGCGCGCCGAGCCCTACGAGTTCGTGCGCGACGTGCCGGCGGTGGACCTCCTCGCCGGCAGCGACGAGCTGCGTCGTGGCGTCGAGGCGGGCGGCGACTGCGCGAGCTGGATCTCCTCGTGGTCTACCGACGAAGAGGCGTTTCGCGTCGCCCGGGCCCCCTGGCTGCTGTACGAGTGAGGAGGGAGCCGATGCGCCGCATCCACCTGCTGCGAGTGGCCGAGGAGGCCCATGTCTTCGGGCCGCTGCTGGTGGCCGCCGCGGCGGCCGGGCTGCGGATCGGCTGGCTCGAGCTGCAATCGCCGCCGCCGCTGCCGGAGGCGCTGCGGGCGGCGCTGCTCGCCGGCGGCGACCGCGCCGTGGCGGTGGCCGCCGAGTGGACGCTCTCGGCGCGACCACGCAAGGGTCCGGCCCTGATGCGCGAGCTGCTGCGCCAGCAGTTCCTCGGCTGCGCCCTGGTCCTGGTGCGCGGCGAGGTCGAGGCGCCGCTGTTGGCGCCCGCCGACGACGGCGGCTGGCGCCTCGCCTTCCCGGCGGCGGCGGAAAGGCGGCTCACCATCGACCAGCTCCTCGCCGAGCTGCGGCAGCCGCAGCCCTTCGCCCCCTTCCTGCCAGTCACCTGAGGCACCCGGCCGACGATGCCGGGCAACCCGCTGCGCAGCGCCGCCGACGAGCCGATCCGCTTCTTCCTCGCCGGTCCCACCTACGTCCTGCAGGCGGTGCGCGCGGCGCAGCTGCGCCCGCCAGTCGGCCACCGCGCGGCCGAATTCCGCGCCACTTACGAGCGGATCGCCGGCGCGCTGCAGCCGGTCTTTCGCACCACCTGCCCGGTGGTGATCGCCACCGGCAGCGCCACGCTGCTGATGGAGGCGGCCGTCGCCTCGACCGTTGGCACGCGCGTCCTCCATCTCGTCAACGGCGCCTTCTCGGGGCGCTTCCACACCATCGCCCAGGCCCTCGGCCGCGAGGCCGACCAGGTGGTGGTGCCCACGGGCCACGCCATCGACCCCGAGCTGCTGCGCCAGGCGCTGCGCCGCCGCCGCTACGACGCCGTCACCGTCGTTCACAGCGAGACCTCGACCGGCGTGCTCAACCCACTCGCCGACCTCGCCAGGGTGCTGCACGAGGAGAGCGACGCCCTGCTGGTCGTCGATACCGTCTCGTCGCTCGGCGGCGCGGCGGTCGAGACCGACGCCTGGGGCCTCGACGTCGTGCTGACGGCGGCGCAGAAGGCGCTCGCCATGCCGCCGGGTCTCTCCTTCGCCGCCGTCTCGGCGCGCGCCGAGGAGCGCATGACAGGCGTGGCGCGTCGTGGCTTCTACACCGACCTCCGGCGCTACCTCGACAAGCATCGTGAGGGAGGCACCATCACGACGCCGGCGGTCACCCTGCTGTGGGCCGCCGAGGCGCAGCTCGCGGCGGTGCTCGCCGAAGGCATCGAGAAGCGCTGGGCCCGTCACGGCGCGCTGCACGCTCGCATGCTTGCGTGGGCAACGTCGCGCGGCCTGCCCCTGCCGGCCGATGCCCGCTACCGCTCGCCGACCGTCACCGCCCTGGGCGCGCCGCCGCACCTCGCCGCGCCGGAGCTGGTGAAGGCGCTGGCCGCTCGCGGGTACACCGTCTCCGAAGGGTACGGGGACTGGAAAGCGCGCACCTTCCGCATCGGCCACATGGGCGAGGTGCAGCCCGCCGATCTCGAGGGGTTGCTCGGCGCCATCGACGAGCTGATCGGCTGAGGCTGCGTGCCACTTCAGCGCGACCGGGCCCCCTCTCGCCGCGCCTGCGACAACGCGATGCCGCCTTGCGGCAAGCCTGCGCTATCCTTTCGCCCCTCGCCGCGGGCGAGGAACCAAACGAGGACGCCATGCCCCACCGCATCCTGATCGCCGACCAGCTCGATCCCTCGGGGCTCGAGGTTCTGCAGCAATCCGGCGCCGAGGTCAAGGAGCTCGCCGCCGCCGAGCGCTCGCGGCTGCCCGAGATCTTGGCCGACTTCGACGCCCTCGTCGTGCGCAGCAGCACGAAGGTGACTGCCGACCTGCTGCGCGCCGGCAAGCGCCTCAAGGTCGTTGGCCGCGCCGGCATCGGGGTCGACAACGTCGACGTCGCTGCCGCCACCGAGATGGGAGTGCTGGTGGTCAACGCCCCCACCGCCAACCTCATCTCCGCCACCGAGCACACCTTCGCCCTGCTGCTGTCGCTGGCCCGCAAGGTGCCGGCCGCGGACGGCGCCATGAAGCGCAGCGACTGGGACCGCAAGAGCTTCACCGGCTTCGAGCTGCAGGGCAAGCGTCTGGGCGTCATCGGCTTTGGCCGCATCGGCCAGGGGGTGGCGGCGCGCGCCCGCGCCTTCGAGATGGACATCGCCGCCTTCGATCCCTTCCTCGACCCCGGCGTCGCCCGCCGCCTCGAGGTGCCGCTGCTGCCGCTCGAAGAGCTGCTCGCCTGGGCCGATGTCGTCACCCTGCACGTGCCGCTCACCGACGACACCCGCGACCTGCTGAGCGTCGACGAGCTGGCGCAGATGAAGCCGGGGGCGCTGCTGGTCAACTGCTCCCGCGGCGGCGTGGTCGACGAGCTGGCGTTGCTCGCCGCCCTCGAGTCCCGACACCTGGGGGGCGCCGCCGTCGACGTCTTCGCCGATGAGCCGCCCACCGACTGGCGGCTCGCCACCCATCCACGTGTGGTCGCCACGCCGCACATCGGCGCCCAGACCGCCGAGGCCCAGGAGCGCATCTCCCTGGAGACCAGCCGCATGGTGCTCGCCGCCCTCGACGGCTCGCTGGCGGTGTCGGCTGTCAACCTGCCGTTCCGTCCCGCCGGCGCCCGGGGCGAACCCTTCCTGCGCCTGGGCGAGCAGCTCGGCCGCCTCGCCGGCAGTCTGCTCGGCGGCAGCATCAATCGCCTGCGCGTCGACCT
>DASYUP010000584.1:0-6184 GCA_036001185.1 Thermoanaerobaculia bacterium | reverse complement strand
GAGGCGACCCTCGGCGCGGGCCAGCGCCGCGCGAGTGGCAAGGAATCGCAGCCGCAGAGGAACGCTGGGGCGTCGCTCGGCGGCCGGGCCCAGTGCCGCGAGGCGGTGGCGCGCGGCGTCGAGCCTGCCGGCTTCGCAATCGGCGCGGGCGAGCAGCGTCGCCGCGCCGAAGGCGATGTCGGTGTCGCCACCGCCGCCGTAGCTCGCCGCGCTCTGCTCTGCCAGCCGCGCGGCCGCCGGGCGGTTGCCGGCCGCCAGCTCCATCGCCGCCGCCAAGAGGCCGCTCTCGGCGGCGAGGTCGACATCGCCGGCCTCCTCCAGGATGCGCCGGGCCTCCGCCAGCCAGCGGCGGCCGCCGGTGAGGTCTCCCCGCAATGCCGCGGCGCGACCCCGCAGCTCCTCCGCCATCGCCAGGCTGGCCTGGTTGCCGCTCGCCCTGGCGGCGGTCTCGATCTCGCGGATGTCGCCGGCCACGTCCTCGAGCCGGCCGCCGTCGAGGGCGGCCGCCGCGCGGTAGGTGAGCACGTAGGCCAGCGAGGTGTCGTCATCTACCCGGCGCAGGGTGGCAATGGCCTGTTCGAGAGGCGGCCCGGCCTCGACCGGGCGCCCAAGCTCGAAGAGTGTATGAGCGAGGTCGCCGAGCGACATCGCCTCGCGGCGGGAGCCGCCCAGCTCGTGATGGGTGGTCGCTGCTTCCCGGTACTGCGGCTCGGCAAGATCCGGGCGGCCGCGCCGCATGGCGAGCCCGGCAAGGTTGTGCAGGATGGTGGCGGTGCGGCGCCGGTCGCCGACGGCGCGGTTGATGGCAAGCGCCCGCTGGAGGAGGCGCTCCCCCTCGGCGAGCCGGCCGCGCGACAGCTCCTCGATGGCGAGGTCGTTGAGGGTGCGGGCGAGGGTCGCCTGGTCGCCGCCGAGCTCGGCCTCGCGTAGAGCGCGCTCGAGCTCGGCGCGCGCCTCGTCCCGCCGCCCGAGGTCGGAGAGGCTGCGCGCGCGGGCGGCGCGCACCCGGGCCACCAGCTCGCCACGGCCGGTGGCCTGGGCGGTGGCGAGGGCGCGGGTGCTGAGCGCCAGCGCGCGCTGCGGCTCATCGAGGTTGGTGGCGACCACGGACTCGGAGTAGTCCACCAGCGGATCGTTGGCGCCACCGGGGAGCTGTCGCAGGCGGCCGATCACCAACGCCGCCTCCTGTGACCGTCCCTCCCGCACCAGCACCGACACCAGGGAAGCCCCGGCGGCGATGCTCTCCGGCGAGGCCGCGAAGCGTCGCTGCAGCTCCTCGATCGATCCCAAGCCTTCGGTCAGCGGGAACGGTCGCGGCGACGGGGTGGGCTGCGGTCGCGGCGCCGGCGGCGCCGCCGACTGGTGAAGCGCGCCCCAAACGAGGGCCCCGGCGACGAGCGCCGAGGCACCTGCGGTCGCCACCCGCGCGCGGTTGCGCCGCACCAGCCTGGCGAGGCGGTAGCGCCGGCCGCCGCGACGCGCGCTGACCGGCTGGCCGGCGAGATAGCGGCGTAGATCGTCGGCGAGGCCGGCGGCCGACGCATAGCGGTCTGCCGGCTGCTTGCGCAGGGCCTGCAAGCAGATGGCGTCGAGGTCGCGCCCCACACGCGGTCGCCGTCGCTCGGTGGTGTTGCCGGCTTCGGGTGTCTCGTGTCCCCGCCGGCTGGCCGTCGAGGGCGGCTCGGGGTCCTCCTCGAGCACCGCGCGCTCGAGCTCGGCCCGCGAGCTCGACGAGGTGCGGTAGGGACGCACACCGGCGAGCAACTCATAGAGGATGACGCCCAGCGAGTAGACGTCGGAGGCGACCGTGGCGCGCTCGCCGCGGAACTGCTCGGGGCTCGCGTAGGCAGGGGTGAAGGCGCGCAGCTCGGTGCGGGTCAGCGTGCCGTCGTCCCCAGCCTCGGGGTCGATCAGCTTGGAAATGCCGAAGTCGAGCAGCCGCGGCCGCCCGTCGGCGCCCACCAGGATGTTGGCTGGCTTGAGATCGCGGTGGACGACCAGCCGCCCGTGCGCGTGTTCGACCGGCTCGAGCACGGCGAGGAAGAGGCGCACGCGCGCGTCGACGTCGAGCTCGTGTGCTGTGGCATGGTCGAGCAGCCCCACTCCCTCCACGTATTCGAGGGCGAGAAACCAGGTGCCGTCTTCGGCCCGACCGCCGTCGAGGAAGCGGGCGATGCCGGGGTGCTCGAGGGAGGCGAGGATGCGCACCTCGTCGCGGAAGCGGCGCACCGCCTCGGTGCCGAGGTCGCCGTGCTCGAGCACCTTGAGCGCCACCTCGCGGTGGAAGTGCTCGCCTTCTTCCTCGGCGAGATACACGCGGCCCATGCCGCCGCGGCCGATCTCGCGCACGATGCGATAGGGGCCCAACCGCTCGGCTGGCGGCCGGTCGGCGAGCAGCGGCTCGCCGAGGGGTGCCGGGGGCGGTGAGTCCAGCCATGTGCCGCCGCGATCGCCGGCCGCCAGCAGGGTCGCCAGCTCGGCGGCCAGGGCCGGCTCGCGCCGCTGTAGATCGGCGAGCCAGGTGCGCCGCTCGGCGGCGGTGAGCTCGCACGCCTCGGCGAAGAGGTCGGGCAGCCGAGGGTCGGTGCTCACCGCTCGGCGCTCCCGGCGACTTCCTCGCCTTCGAGCTCGCGCAGCAGCCAGGCGCGCGCGAAGGCCCAGTCGCGCTTGACCGTGCGCTCGGTCACCTCGAGGACGGCGGCGATCTCTGTCATCTCGAGGCCGCCGAAGAAGCGCAGCTCGACGACCCGCGCCGGCCGCGGAAAGGCAGTGGCGAGCTTCTCCAGCGCGCGATCGAGGTCGAGCACCTCGAAGGCGGGGTCGCCGGCGCCGCGGTCGCCGGCGGCGGTGAGCGACAGCGGCGGCGGGCCGCGCTTGCCGGCGAGGCGCGCCCGTGCGCGATCGACCAGCAGGCGCCGCATCACCGTCGCGGCAACGGCGAAGAAGTGGCCGCGATCGCGCCAGTCGACCCGCCGCTGGTCGACCAGCCGCAGATAGGCCTCGTGCACCAGCGCCGTCGTCTGCAGGGTGTGCCCGCGTCGCTCGCGGGCGAGCTGCCGCTGGGCGACCCGCTTCAAGTCGGCGTAGAGCAGGCCGAGCAGGCGCTCCGAGTGCTGGGCCTCGCCACTGCGCCAGGCGCGCAGCAGGTCGGTCACCTCGGTGACGACGGCGGCCATGGGCTCGTCGTTCAAGGTTTTCTCCGCGACGCTGGGGTGAGTCTACGTCGGGCTGACGGAGTCCTTTCCCCGAGTCCCGTGTCCCCTAAGAGAAACGGGATCCGCGGGAATGGAGGAACGGAGGCCGGGCCGGCGCCTCCGCGACCGCTGAACCCCGGCCACCGGAGGTTGCCCACCATGCGATTCACCGTCCGGCTGTCCCCCGTGCTGCCAGCGGTCATCACCCTGGTCATCACCTTGGGCCTCGCCCCCACTCCTGCGGCCGCGCAGCTCAGCGGCTCCGGCGCCCGGGTCTTCACCGAGGACAACCTCGGCTTTTTCGTCCCGGCGAACGACGACGAGTTCGGCTCCGTCCTCGCCGCCGGCGACTTCAACGGCGACGGCGCCGCCGACCTCGCCACCGGCATTCCCTTCGACGACAACGTTACGGGGAGCTACCACGGCAGCGGCATCGTCGTCATCCGCTACGGGGTGGTGGGCCATGGTCTCGCCGACGGCCCGACGAACCACGTCCTCAGCCAGTTTTACGGCGGCAGCCCCGGCGAGGTCACCAACGGCGCGCTCTTCGGCGCCGCCCTCGCAGTCGGCGACTTCAACGCCGACGGCTACGACGACCTGGCGGTCGGCGCGTCGCACTATCCGGTGGGCGGCGACGCGAAGGCCGGCGCAGTACAGATCCACTACGGCTCGGCGAGCGGCCTCGATGAGATCGGCTCGCAGCTCTTCAGCCAGGACACGCCGGGCATACCAGGCGACGCCGAGGAAGACGACAGCTTCGGCTCGGCACTCGCCGCCGGCGACTTCGACCATGACGGGTTCGACGATCTCGCCATCGGCGTGCCGTGGGAGGACATCGTCTTGATCATCAACTCCGCTTACGGAACCGGTACAGTGGACATCCTGTACGGCGCGGCGACCGGGCTCACCGCCAGCCGCGCCCAGTCCTTCTCGCAGGAGAATCCCGCGGCCATGCTCGGGGACGACGAGACCTTGGACAACTTCGGGATGGCGCTTGCCGTCGGGGACTTCAACGGCGACGACTTCGCCGACCTTGCCATCGGGGTACCCGGCGAGAACGACGACGGCGGCGCGGTAGCCGTCGTTTTCGGCAGCGAGCACGGGCTCACGGCCGATGGCAACGAGTCCTGGGACCAGGACGATGCCGGGGTCGCCGACGCCAGAGAGGACCAAGACAACTTCGGGCTGACGCTGGCGGCGGGCGACTTCGATCACGACGGCTTCGACGACCTGGCCATCGGGGCGCCCAAGGAAGACCTGCCCACCGCGGCGGGCGACATGGTCGATGCGGGTGCGGTCGAGGTGCTGCGCGGCAGCAGCGACGGGCTGACGGCGACCGGCTCGAGGTTCTGGACCCAGGACACCTCTGGGGTCCCCGACGACGTCGCCACCGACGACCGCTTCGGCATCGCCCTTGCCGCCGGCGATTTCTCTGGCGACGGCTACGCGGACCTTGCCATCGGCGTGCGCGGCGAGGACATCGGCCACGGCCCCTTCGAGGGCATCGTCCAGGTGCTGCAAGGCCTGCAGGCGTCGAACGGGCTCACCGCCTTCCGCAACCAGCTCTGGCACCAGGGTGCCGATGGCCTGCTCGAAAAGGGCGAGCAGGGGGACGAGTTCGGCCGCGCGCTCGCCGTGGGCGACTTCGACGGCAACGGTTTCCCCGACCTCGCCATCGGCGGGCCGCGCGAGTCGACCGTCGCCTTCGGCAACGGCGCCGAGTGGGTGCTCTACGCCGGGCGGCCGCTAGGCATCTTCAGTGACGGTTTGGAGACCGGCAACACGTCGCGCTGGAGCGCCACCTCGCCCTGAGGCGCGGCGTCGGTGGCGGGCCGGGAGTCGCGGGCGGGCGCACCTGCTCTAGACTCCCGGCCATGCAGAACCTCTTCGACCTCCCGACCCGGCAGGCCCTCCTCGAGCGCCTCGACCGTTTGCGCTCCGACAGTCCCCGCCAGTGGGGCAAGATGGACGCCGGTCAGATGCTCGCCCACTGCGCCACGGCGCTGGAGATGTCGACCGGCGATCAGCCGCGCAAGCAGAAGCTGATCGGCAGGCTGCTCGGGCCACTGGTGCGCAAGAAGCTGCTCGGCGAGGCGCCCTTCCCCCGCAACTCACCGACCGACCCCGCCTTCGTCTACACCGACGCGCGGGACTTCGCAGCCGAGAAGGCGCGGCTGCAGGCAGTGATCGAGCGCTTCGCCGCTCGCGGACCGGAGCGGGCGGCAGAGGCAACCCACTCCTTTCTCGGCCGCCTCGACGGCGAGGAATGGGGCTGCATGATGGCCAAGCACCTCGACCACCACCTGCGGCAGTTCGGGCTGTAGGGGGCCGACGGCGGGCGCTGCCCGCGGCCGCCGAGCTCAGTCGTCGGTGCCTTCGCTGGCGTATTCGCCCGGCCGCCTGGGTGCCACGACCGCCGCCGTGCGCCCCTGCAGCACCGACTCGAGAAGCTGGCCGGCGACGCTCATGAAGTCGCGCTCGGTGACGATGCCGACCAGGCGGCCGCCGTCGACCACCGGCAGGCAACCCACCTTGTGCAGGCGCATGAGGTTGATGGCCTCGAGCGTCGACATGCTGGGGAAGGCGGTGATCAGGTTCGTCTCCATGATCTCGTGGATCGGCACCGACTTGCCGTGGAAGGCCTCGGGGTCGCGCGCCACCAACCGCAGGATGGTGCGGTGGGTGACCAGGCCGACGAGCTTGTGCTGGGCGTCCTCGACCGGCACGTGACGGATCTTGCGCCAGTCCATCATCGAAGCGGCGAGGTCGACGAGCTCGTCCTGGTTGACGGTGAAGAGGTCGGTGGTCATGAACTGGCCGACCTGCAGGTAGTGGGACTGCCAGCCGCCGGCCTCCTCGAGGGTGGCCAGCGGCCAGGTGTGCACCGGCGTCCCTTCGCGCTGGCGCTGCACGGTGGCGGCGACCAGGGCGGCGAGCCGCTCGGCGCGCGTTCCCTGGTCGCGGGTCGCGCTGTAGGAGTCGAGCAGCCA
>DASYUP010000583.1:0-7495 GCA_036001185.1 Thermoanaerobaculia bacterium | reverse complement strand
GGCGCTCCCACCAACACCCGCGAGCAAGTCTTCTCTTCTCATGCTCTCTGACAGCTCCGCTCCCGCAGCTCCCCTCGCCACCTCTTGACATCGAAAGTAACTGCGCGTTAATTTACTTTCATGGGCCGCCCGCCCAAGGTCACCCGCGACCAGGTCCTCACCGCCGCGCGCGAGCTCTTCGCGGAACGTGGCTTCGAGGGGACCACCCTGGCGGCGATCGCCGCGAAGCTCCGCGTGAGCCCGGCCGCCCTGCTCCGCCACGCGGCCAACAAGGAGGCCCTCTTCACCGCCGCCATGGCGAGCGGGGTGCAGCAGCTCAAGGTGCCGCTCGAGTTCCTCGCCGAGCTCGACGGCAGCGAAGACCCGCGGCGCGTGCTCCGCCAGATCGGCGAAGTCCTCGTGCCCTTCATCGAGGAGCGCTTGGCCGAGCAGATCGCCCGCTGGATGCGCGCCAAGACCTCGTCGCCGCCTGGCCGCCGCGCCGCTCTCGGGCCGCCCCGCATCGAGCTGCCCTTCGACCCCAACGTCAAGCCGACGCCGCCGCAACGCGCGCTCGCCCTCATCGAGGACTACCTGCGCAAGGCCGCACTCGCCGATCGCCTCGAGCTGCGGGATCCCCGCGCGGCGGCGCTGATGCTGCTGGCAAGCCTGCAGGGTTACGTGACGCTGCACCAGATCGTGCGCATCGCCGAGCCGCCGCTGCCGCTCGACCGCTACCTCGACTCGCTGGTGGCGGTGTGGACTGGAAGGAAACGATGAAACGCAAGGGTGTGGTGGTCCTGGTCGTGTTGCTGCTGGTCGCCGGCGCAGCAGCGCTCTGGTGGTACGTGATCAGGCAGCGGCGCGCCGAGCCCTTGGCGCTTTCGGGCGCCATCGAGGCCAACACCGTCGAGGTGGGGTCGCTGCTCGGCGGCCGGGTCGCCGCCGTGCAGGTCCGCGAGGGCGACCGCGTGAGCGCCGGCCAGCCCCTCGTCACCTTCGAGTCGGCCCTCCCCGACCTCGAACTGGCGCAGCAGCGGGCGGTGGTCGCGCAGGCCGAGGCCGAGCTCGCCCGAGTGCGCCGCGGCCCGCGTCCCGAGGAGCTGCAGCAGGCGCGCATCGCGTGGCAGAGCGCCGAGACCGACCGCCGCCGGTTCGAGGCGCTGTGGAAGGCCGGCATCGTCTCCCGCCGCGACTACGACGCCACCGAGGTGAAGGCGGCGACGGCTCTCGAGGCCCAGCGCGCCGCCGAGCGCGGCGGCCGCCCTGAGGACGTCGCCGCCGCCGTCGCGACGGTGACCCAGCAGCAGAAGCGCCTCGAGTTCCTGGCCCGGCAGCACCAGGAGCTGGTGGTGACGGCGCCCAAGGCGGGCGTCGTCGAGGTCCTCGACCTGCGGCCCGGCGACCTGGTGGCCGCCGACCAGCCGGTGGCGACGCTGCTCGAGCCCGACCAGATCTGGGTCCGCGTCTTCGTTCCCGAGACCCAGCTCGGCCGCGTGCGGCTCGGTCAGCCGGCGGCCATCCGCGTCGACACCTTCCCCCACCGCGCCTTCCCCGGCCGCGTGGTGGAGATCCGCACCCAGGGGGAATACACGCCGCGCAACGTGCAGACCCTCGAGCAGCGCGCCGACCAGGTCTTCGGCGTCAAGGTGGCGATCGAGCCGCGCCCGGAGCTCAAGCCGGGGATGGCGGCCACCGTCACCCTCGCCGAGCCAGGCGCCGCGCCGTCGCCGACTCCACGGCCGGAGACGCCGCTGCAGTGAGCGGCGAGCGCATCACCGCCGATTCCGGAATCACCGCCGATTCCGGCATCGTCGCCGAAGGAGTGTCGCGGGACTTCGGCCCCGTGCGCGCCCTCGACAAGGTGAGCCTGCGCGTGCCGCCGGGCGAGATCTACGGGCTGCTCGGCCCCAACGGCTCCGGCAAGTCGACCCTCATCCGCATCCTCTGCGGTCTGCTCGCCCCCACGGCCGGGCACGCCAGCGTCGACGGCCTCGACGTCGTGCGCGACGGCGAGGAGATCCGCCGCCGCATCGGCTACGTGCCGCAGAAGTTCTCCCTCTACGAGGACCTCACCGTCGACGAGAACCTCGACTTCTTCGCCGAGGTCTACGGCCTGCGCGGCGGCGCCGCGCGCGAGCGGCAGGAGTGGGCGATCGGGCTCACCGCCATCGGCCCCTACCGGCAGCGGCTCGCCGGCCAGCTCTCGGGCGGCTGGAAGCAGCGCCTCGCCCTCGCCGCCGCGGTCATGCACCAGCCCAAGGTGCTGTTCCTCGACGAGCCCACCGCCGGCATCGATCCGGTGGCGCGGCGCGAGCTGTGGAACCTGCTCTTCGACCTCGCCGCCGAGGGCGTCACGCTGCTGGTGACCACCCACTACATGGACGAGGCCGAACGCTGCAGCAAGGTGGGCTACCTCTACCTCTCACGCATGCTCGTCGAGGGCAAGCCGTCCGAGCTCACCGATCTGCCCGAGGTCACGCCGCCGGGCACGCGGCGGGTGGAGGCCGAGTGCGAGCAGGGAGCGGCGGCGCTGATGGGCAAGGCGCGCGGCATGCCCTACGTGCAGGACGTCACCATCTTCGGCAACGCCCTCCACCTGCTGGTCGATGCCGGGGTCGACGACCCCCGCCTCGAGCGCGAGCTCACCGCGGCGGCCGGCTCGCCGGTGCGCGTGCGCCCCATCGGCGCCTCGCTGGAGGACGTCTTCGTGCGGCTCACCCGGCTGCAGCAGCAGGCCAGCAACGGCCACCCGGAGCGCAGTCACCAGGAGGAGGGAAAGCGATGAGGGGATTCCGCGCCGTCCTCCGCAAGGAGGGGCTGCAGATGTTCCGCGACAAGGGGACGCTGCGCTTCTCGCTCATGGTTCCCGTCTTCCAGCTCGTCCTCTTCGGCCTCATCGACACCAACGTCAGCCACGTGCCCACCGTGGTCTTCGATCAGAGCCGCACGCCGGAGAGCCGCCATCTCATCGACGACTTCGTCAACACCAGCTACTTCGACGTCGTCGAGCTCGCCCCCTCGCGCGCGGCGCTGCGCGAAGCCATCGTCGCCAATCGCGCCTCGGTGGGGGTCGAGATCCCGCCCGACTACGCCAACCGCCGGCTGCGCGGGCAGAAGGCCACCTTCCTGGTGCTCATCGACGGCTCGGACTCGAGCATCTCGGCGCAGGCGCTGGGCGCCGCCAACGGCGTGGCGCTCAACCGTTCGCTGGCCGAGGTGGCGCGGCAGAAGGGGGTGCGCGAGC
This sequence comes from Thermoanaerobaculia bacterium, assembly GCA_036001185.1. Taxonomy (GTDB): domain Bacteria; phylum Acidobacteriota; class Thermoanaerobaculia; order Multivoradales; family JAIOJS01; genus DASYQD01. The sequence goes on along the minus strand of DASYUP010000583.1, from coordinate 4,269 downwards.
TGCCGCTGGAGGCGCGGCCGACGCTGCTCTTCAACCCCGACTCGCGCAGCGCCAACCTGCTCATCCCCGGCCTCATCGCCATCCTGCTCACCTTCTCGGGGACGTTGCTCTCCGCCTACGCCATCGTCCGCGAGCGCGAGCGCGGCACCCTCGAGCAGCTGATGGTGACGCCGGCCTCGCCGCTGGCCGTGGTGCTGGGCAAGATCCTCCCCTACCTGGCGCTCGCCTTCGTGCAGCTGCTCATCGTCCTGGCGCTGATGCGCTGGGTCTTCGGCGTGCCCATCCACGGCAGCATCCCGCTGCTGCTGGGGCTGGCGGTGATCTACCTCTTCGCCCTGCTGTCGCTCGGCCTGCTGGTGTCGTCGCGGGCGCGCACGCAGATGGAGGCGACGCAGATCGCGCAGATGATCCTGCTGCCCTCGATCATGCTGTCGGGTTACATCTTTCCGCTGTCGTCGCTGCCGGCGCCGCTGCGGGTGATCTCCCAGGCGCTGCCGGCGACCCACTTCATCGCCATCTCGCGCGGCATCGTCATCCGCGGCGCTTCGTTCTACGACCTCTGGCACCACGTGGCGGCGCTGCTCGCCATCGCCGCCGTGCTGGTGATGGGCAGCGCGCGGGCGTTCCAGAAGACGATTTCGTAGACGCGGCTGTCCTACCGGCGCTTGCTGTCTTCGCCCTTGAGCTTGGCCAGGGCGGCGGCCATGGCGCCGAGGCCAGTCGCCTCGGCCTCGCGGCGCTGCTGCTTCTGGTAGGCCTGGTAGTCGCCGCGGGTGCCCTCCATCTGCGAGCCCTCGGGGGCCAGGCTGATGCGGCGGCGCTTGGCGTCGACCCCCATCACCTGGACGCGTACCACCTTGCCCTTGGGGTAAGCGCGGGCGGGGATGGCCTCGCGCGGCAGCCCCATCTCGGAGGTCGGCAGCAGGCCCACGAGGCCGGGCTCGAGCTGGATGAAGGCGCCGGGCTTGTCGGTGCGCTCCACCTTGCCCTCGACCACCGCGCCCTCGGGGTACTTCTCCTTGATCTCGCGCCAGGGATCGGGCTCGAGCGCCTTGATCGACAGCGAGACGCGACGGCCGCCCTTCTCCACCTTGAGCACCTTGACGTCGACTTCCTGCCCGACGTGCAAGGCGTCGGCAGGCTTGTTGACCCGGGAGCGCGAGATCTCCGAGACGTGCACCAGCCCCTCGACGCCGCCGACGTCGACGAAGGCGCCGAAGTCGGTGAGCGAGGAGACCTTGCCCTTCAGCACCGCGCCGGCGCGCAGCCTGGAGACGGCGGCGGCGGCCTGCTTCTCGTGCTCCTCGCGCAGCAGGGCGGTGCGCGAGAGGACGATGCGCTTGCCCTTGCCCTGGATCTTGAGGACGCGGAAGGCGAAGGTCTTGTCGAGGTAGGACTCGGGGTCGGCGATCGGCTCGAGCTCCATCTCGGAGCGCGGCACGAAGGCGGCGAGGTCGTCGATGACGACGTGGAAACCGCCGGGGTTCCAGCCGAACACCCGGCCTTCCACCGATCGCTTCTGGTCGCGGGCCTTGCGCAGCGCGTCCAGCGGTCCGGGCGGCCGAGCGGTCGTGGCGTCCGCCGCCGCTGCCGCCGCCGCGGCGGGCTCGGCGCTCGCCAACGCCACGTTGCCATCCGTCGTGACTGCCGCGGGCTCAGGGGCCGACTGCGTCACGGGCACTGGCTCGGGCTCGCCGATCTCGCCGACCGCCGTGTACTCCTGGGCGCCGAAGGCCCCGCGGGTCGCGAGGCCCGGCTCGACGCCGGCGCCGGCCACCACCGACTCGGTCGCGCGCTCGCTCGCCGGCGCCGGCGCGCTCGCCGTCTCCGGACGCTCTTCCCCCGGGGCCTCTTCGGCGACGGCCGCCGCTTCCTCGGGGGGCGCCATGACTTTGGTGATGTCGGACATGTGGACTCCAGTGCTCGGTGGGGGGGCCGAGATCAGCGGGGACCCGGCAGACGGCTGGGCGCCGTCGGCGGAGCATACCGCATCCCGCCACCTCCTCGTATCAGGTGGGTGCCTCTAGGCGCCGCCTCCGTTCAGCGACCGGTCGGCGGCGGCAACGGCCACGACAGCGGCGTCACCGGCACCGGCGGCGACAGGGGTGGCTCGCCGGCGTATAGAACGCGCTCGAGGAAGAGGCCCGAGGGCGGCGCCGTCCACTCGGCCGGCGCCAAGCCCGCGGCACCGGCCTCGCCGGCAAGGAGCGCGCGGACCATCTCCACCGGTTGCTCTCCCCACCCCACGCGCACCAGCGCGCCCACCAGCCGCCGCACCATCTTCCACAGGAAGTGGGAGGCGACGAGCCGCACCAGCACGAGCGCCTCGGCGGGCACCAGCTCGACCGTCGCCACCTCGACGAGAGTGCTGGTCTGCTCCTGGGGGCGCTCGCAGAAAGCACGAAAGTCGTGGCGGCCGGCGAGCTCGGCGGCGGCAGCGCGCATGGCGTCGAGGTCGAGCGGCTTCCTCACCCACCAGACGAAGCGCTTGTGGAAGGCGGTCCGGCGGGTGGCAATCTGGTAGAGGTAGCTGCGCGACAGCGCGTCGTGGCGGGCGTGGAAGCGGTCGGCGGCGGGGACCAGCGCCAGCACGTGAACGTCGGGCGGCAGACGGTCATTGAGCTCGCGCCGCAGCCCCTCGGGGTCGGCGCGTCGCCGCAGCCGCAAGTGGGCGACCTGGGCGAGGGCGTGGACGCCGGCGTCGGTGCGCCCAGAGCCGCCGAGCTCCACCACTTCGGCGCCGGCCGCCGCCAGGGCGCGATGCAGCTCGCCGGCGACGCTCCGCGCGTTCTGCTGCACCTGCCAGCCGTGATAGCGGGTGCCGTCGTACTCGAGGGTGAGGCGGTAGGTGGCCATGGCGGGGTATATTCTCGCTGTGCCGGCGCCCGCCGATCACACCTCCCTTCACGATCCCGATTGCCGACCAGGCTGACGACCAGGGTTCTCGACCCAGACGGAGCGATCGCCCCCATGCCGGAGCCGAAGCTGCTCGACCCTGCCGATCCGTTCGTCCCCCGCCACCTCGGACCTCGCCGACACGAGGTGCGCGAGATGCTCGCCTACCTCGGCTTCGACACCCTCGAGGCGCTGATCGACGCCTGCGTGCCGGCGGCCATCCGCTCGTCGCGGCCGCTCGCCCTGGCACCGCCGCAGGGGGAGCACGACACCCTCGCCGAGCTGCGCCTGATCGCCGAGAAGAACCAGGTGTTCCGTTCCTTCCTCGGCATGGGCTACCACGACACCATCACGCCGCCGGTGATCCTGCGCAACGTCTTCGAGAACCCCGGCTGGTACACGCAGTACACGCCCTACCAGGCGGAGATCGCCCAGGGGCGGCTGGAGGCGCTGCTCGCCTTCCAGACCATGGTCGCCGACCTGACCGGGCTGCCGCTCGCCAACGCCTCGCTGCTCGACGAGGCCACCGCCGCCGCCGAGGCGATGGCGATGTGCCACGCCGCCGATAAGAAGGGACGCAATACGTTTTTCGCCGCCGCCGACTGCCACCCGCAGACCCTGGCGGTGCTCGCCACCCGCGCCGAGCCGCTCGGCCTCGAGCTCCGCATCGGCGAGGCCGCCGAGCTCGACCCCGCCGATCCGGCGCTCTTCGGCATCCTGCTGCAGTATCCGGCCACCGACGGCAAGCTCGTCGACCACCGCGAGCTCATCGCCCGCGCGCGCGCCGCCGGCGTCATGGTGGTGATGGCCACCGATCTTCTGGCGCTGGCGCTGCTGGTGCCGCCCGGCGAGCTGGGTGCGCACATCGCCGTCGGCTCCTCGCAGCGCTTCGGCGTGCCGCTCGGCCTCGGTGGGCCGCACGCCGCCTTCCTCGCCACCGACGAGGCCCACGCTCGCTCGCTGCCGGGACGCCTGGTGGGAGTCTCCAAGGACGCCCACGGCAAGCCCGCCTTCCGCCTGGCGCTGCAGACCCGCGAGCAGCACATCCGGCGCGAGAAGGCGACCTCCAACATCTGCACCGCGCAGGTGCTGCTGGCGGTGATGGCGGCGATGTACGCCATCTACCACGGCCCCCAGGGGCTGCGCCGCATCGCCCGGCGGGCGCACGGCGCCGCCCTGGCGCTCGCCACCGGCCTGCGCGAGCTCGGCTTCGACCTCGGTGGCGCGCCCTTCTTCGACACCCTCAAGGTGCGCACCACCCCGGCGCAGCAGGTGACGGTGCTCGCCGCCGCCCGCGAGCTGCGCCTCAACCTGCGCGCCTACGCCGACGGCGGAGTGGGCGTCGCCCTCGACGAGGCGGTGACGCGGCAGGAG
>DASYUP010000582.1:0-8529 GCA_036001185.1 Thermoanaerobaculia bacterium | reverse complement strand
AGCTCGGCGCGGAAGTTGCTAAGGCGGCAGTAGCCAAGCAGGTGGGTGGCGGCGTCCCCGCCACTCCTGGAGGGACCAGCATGCCCGAGCCCCCCACCGACGTCCGCCCCGCCAGGCCGAGCGCGACGCGCAGCCTGTGGCTGGCGATGAAGTCGTGGCGTACCGCCTCGGTGGCGCTGATGTCCTTCGCCTCGGGCATGCCGCTCGGGTTGGTGTGGATCGCCATCCCCGACTGGATGCGCAAGTCGGGCATGGACATCCGCGTCGTCGGCCTGATCACCCTCGCGCAGTCGCCGTGGACGTTCAAGTTCCTGTGGGCGCCGCTGATGGACCGCTGGGTGCCGCCGCGGTTGGGTCGACGGCGCGGCTGGGCCGCCATCTCCCAGGTGGTGCTCTTCGCGGCCACCCTGGCGCTCGCCGGCCTCGGCAACCACCCCGACACGCCGTGGGTGCTCTTCGCGCTGGTGCTCGCCATCGCCTTCGCCGGCGCCACCCAGGACATCGCCATCGACGCCTACGCCGTCGACGTGCTGCGCCCCGACGAGCAGGCGGTGGCGGTGGGCTCGCGCAACATGCTCTACCGCATCGGCATGCAGCTGGCGGGAAGCTTCTCCATCACGCTGGCGGGATGGTGGGGCTGGCCGGTGGTCAATCTCTTCCTCGCCATCCTCTACCTGCCGATGCTGCTGGTGAGCATCAAGGCGCCCGAGCCGCCGCACGTGGCCGGCGCGCCGAGCACGCTGCGCGAGGCGGTGTGGTACCCGTTCCTCGGCTTCCTGGCGCGGCACCGCGCGCTCGAGATCCTCGCCTTCGTCTTCCTCTACAAATTCGGCGACCAGCTGGTGCAGGCGCTGCAGCGGCCCTTCCTCGTCGACAAGGGCTACAGCGACTTCGACCGCGGCTTCATGCTGTTCTGGATCGGCCTGGTGGCCAACATCGTCGGCACCTTCGCCGGCGGGCTGCTCACCAAGCCGCTCGGTCTCGGCCGCTCGCTCTGGATCTTCGGCTTCCTGCAGATCTTCTCCAACGTCGGCTACGCGCTCGTCGCGCACCAGCAGGGGATCAACCGGCCGCTCATGTACGGCGCCTTCTTCTTCGAGGCGTTCGCCAGCGGCCTCGGCGGCGGCGCCTTCCTGGTGCTCATGCTGCGCATGACGCAGAAGCGCTTCTCGGTCACCCAGTACGCGCTCTTCTCCAGTCTCTTCGGCCTGCCACGCATCATCTCCGGGCCGGTGTGCGGCTTCATGGTCTACGCCATCGGCTGGGAGGCGTTCTTCTGGACGACACTGCTCTTCGGCATCCCCGGCATGCTGATGCTCTCCCGCTTCGTGCCGTGGGGCGCGCGCGAGCCCACCTTCAGCGTCGAGGCGCCGCACGTCGGCCGGCCGCTCTCCAAGGGCGAGCTGGCGGCGCGCGGCGCCGCCGGCGCCGCCGTCGGCGCCCTCTTCGCGGTGTTGGTGGTGGCGCTGATGGACGCGCTCAAGGGCTTCAAGAGCGCCCCCGACGCCGGCTTCCGCTTCGGCGAGGCGCTGCTCGCGCTGCTGCGCCCGGCCGACCTCACCGGCTGGCTCACCCTCGTCGGCATGTTCGCCTTCGCGGTCATCGTCGGCCTGATGACGGCGGCCATCGTCGCCGCGCGCCACGGCGCCGCGCAGCGGCTCGACCTGCAGGACGAGGCGGTCTAGCCGGAGCGCACCGCGAGCACGGCAGGTGCGCGGCGATCGCCGGCTGGCGCGATCGCCGCCGCTATACTCCGCGCCATGTCGCAGGCACCTTTGGTGCAGTCGCCGGCGCTGCTGCGCGACCTGCACGCCTTCCTCGCCCTCGAGGCGCCCTTCCTCGCCGCCAAGCTGCCCGAGGACCTGCCGGCGCACGAGCTCGAGGAGCTGCTGCTGGCGCGCGCCGTGGCACGCTGGCAAGGCGCGGCGCCGCGCTGGAGCGATGACCAGCTGTGGCCGGGGACCACCCAGGCGACCGCCGCCCGCTGGAGCCTCGAGGCGCTGCAGGAGCTGCTGCGCGGCTTCTTCCGCCGCCAGGAGATCAAGGCGGCGATCACCGACGCCGAGCGGCTACAGCTCTACCGCACGATGGCGCTCACCCGCGCGATCGACGACTTCCTCAAGCGGGCCTTCGACCGCAAGGCGATCCGCTGGGGGGAGTTCCCATCGCCCCAGAAGGGCTTTCGCTCCACCGGCCAGGAGGCCATCGCCGGCGCGGCGCTGCGCCTGCGGCGGCCGCCGCAGGCGACCCCCGGTCCCGGCTACGACGGCGACGTCATCGCGCCGCTCATCCGCGACCTCGGGGCGACGCTGATGTTCCGCCCCGATGCGCTGCATCCCATCCTCGTGCAGTACGGCAAGAAGGGCACCACCGTCGACGGGCGCGACCTCCACGTCGGCGACCTCGACTGGGGCGTGCTGCCGCCAGCGGCGCCGCTCACCATCGCCACCCAGACGCTGCTCGGCATCGCCTACGCCTGGAAGCTGCGCGACGAGCCAGCCGGCAGGGTGGCCGTCTCGTTCATCGGCGATGGCGGCGCCAGTCTCGGCGAGTGGCACGAGACGATCAACTTCGCCGCCGTGCAACGGCTGGCGATGGTCTTCGTCATCGAGAACAACCAGTGGGCGCTCGGCACCCACGTCAGCGAGCAGAGCGCGGCGCGCCGCTTCGCCCTGCGCGCGCCGGGGTACGGCATCCCCGGCGTGACGCTCTTCGGCAACGATCCCGAGGAGGTGGCGGCGGGCGTTGGCTGGGCAGCCGAACGGGCACGCGCCGGTCGCGGACCGAGTCTCGTGGAGCTCGTCACCTACCGCCGCACCGGCCACGCCCATCACGACGACGACCGCTTCTTCGGCAACGCCGAGGCGAAGATCCCCGGCTACGAGCACGAGGAGGAGCGCCGTCGCTGGGAGGCCGCCGACCCGCTGGCGCTCTACGAGGAGCGGCTGCGCGAGCTCGGCGTGGCGTCCGCCGAGCAGCTGGCGCAGCTGCGCGCCGAGGCGGCGGCGGCGGTCGAGGCCGCCGGCGTCGCCGCCGAGGCGGCGCCCTGGCCGACGCCGGAGGACTACCGCCAGCGCGTCTACGCGCCGCGTCGCGAGCCGTTGCCTCTCCCGCCGGCAGCTCCGCGCACGCGCGTCATGGCCTACGACGAGGCGGTGCGGCAGGGCATCAGCGAGGCGATGGCGGCCGACCAGCGGGTCTTCGTGCTCGGCGAAGACGTCGGCGGCCGCTACGGCGGTGCCTTCGGCGTCACCCGCGGCCTGGCGAAGAGCTTCGGCGAGCGCCGCTGCGTCAACACGCCGCTCGCCGAGTCGGCGATCGTCGGCTGCGCCGTCGGCGCGGCGATCGGCGGCCTGCGGCCGATCGTCGAGATGCAGTTCGCCGACTTTCTCGCCACCGGCTTCAACGCGCTGGTCAACAACGCCGCCAAGGTCTACTGGCGCTGGGGGCGGCCGGTGCCGATGGTGGTGCGGTTGCCCTACGGTGGTGCCACCGGCACCGGCGAGCGGCTGCTCGGCGGCGGCCCGTACCACAGCCAGTGCCCCGAGATGTGGTTCCTGCGCACGCCCGGGTGGAAGATCGTCGCCCCGTCGACCCCCGCCGACGCCAAGGGGCTGATGCTCGCCGCCATCCGCGACGACAACCCGGTGCTCTTCCTCGAGGCCAAGGGGCTGTACGGCTTCTTCCGCACCGACCTGCGCGAGGAGGTGCCGCTGGGGCCCGAGCACGAGGTGGAGATCGGCCGGGCGGCGGTGCGACGCGCCGGGGGCGATCTCACCATCCTCACTTACGGCGCCATGGTGTGGACCTCGCTCGCCGCCGCCGAGCGCCTCGCCGCCGAGCACGGCATCGAGGCCGAGGTGATCGACCTGCGCACGCTCTGGCCGCTCGACCTCGACACCCTGCGCGCCTCGGTGGCAAAGACCCACCGCGTGCTCACCGTGCACGAGGACACCCGCCGCGGCGGTCTCGCCGGCGAGCTCGCCGCGATCTTTGCCGATGAGCTCTTCTGGCAGCTCGACGCGCCGCTGCGGCGAGTGACCGCTCCCGACACGCCCATCCCCTACTCGCCGCCGCTCGAGCACGACTTCCTGCCCAACGCCGAAGACGTGGTGGCGGCGGCGCGACGGCTGGCGGGCGAGTGACGTCCCGCGCGTTACGGGGCGTGAGCCGCGGGTGGCCTCAGCGCGGCGGCACCGGCGGGCGCCGCCGCGACACCCGCCGGTAGACCGCGCGCAGCGGGCGCCAGCGCAGCAGCCGGTTGCGCCAGCGCCAGGTGGCGGAGCCCCGCATCCAGACCATCTCCGCCGCCAGATCCGTCTGTGCCTGGACCGGCCCCCAGCGCAGGTAGCGCGCCACCTCGCGCAGCTCGGCGCCGCGGTCGGGCGCCGGCGCGGCGGCGTGCTCGGCCAGCACCTCGGCGTAGACGGCGAGCAGCGCCTCCATCGCCTGCTCAAGCCCGGCCTCGCCGCGCAGCCGCTCGCGCACCACTGATGCCGCCAGCGGATCGTAGAGGGCCAGCCGCGCCCTCACCGCTTCCGCGCCCAGCGGCTCGGTCAGCAGCCGTACCCCGAAGTTGAGCGCCCGCAACCGCGGCAGGTCGCCGGGCAGCACGGCCGGGCCGAGGCCGGCGGCGTCGCAGACGATGACGAAGGCGCCGACGGCGGCCGCCTCGAGGGCGGCGCGCCCCTTGGCGAACACCACGTCGTAGCGCCCCAGCAGCTCGCCGGGGCGCTCCACGCTGGTTCCCTGCGCGGCGCCGACGACGTCGAGGGAAAGACCCTCGGCGGCGCAGGCCGCGCGCAACACCGGCACGAAGGTCTCCTCGCTCGCCTGGTTCGAGAAAACCAGAGCGCGCGCCGGCCGCGGCGGCAACGGCGATCGCGGCGCGAAGGCCGCCAGGTCGACGAAGTTGCGCAGCATGCACACCTGCGCCGGCGGAATGCCGTGCTCGGCGATCAGCCGCTCGCGCGCCACGTCGTCGACGGCGACGTAGCGCCGGATGCGCCCCAACCGCGGCGGCGCCTCCTGCGGCGGCAGCCAGCCGTGGCAGACGAACAGCCCGGGCGCCGATGGGAAGTGCAGCAGCGCAGTGACCGTCTCCAGGTGATGGTGACCGTGCACCAGGTCGGGGGCCTCACCGAGGCGGTCGAGGTCGTCGACCACCGGCACGGTGGCGCGCCGCAGCTCGGCGGCGACCTCTCCCAGCCGCGGGCTGTACGCCACCGGCGCGTGACCACGAGCCAGCAGCGCCATCGCCACGTCGCGCACCCACAGCTCGGTGCCGGCGCGTTGGGCGAGGGCGTGGTTGGTGAGCAGGACGCGCATGAGCGCGCGATTCCTAGATCGTCTGGCAGAGGGCGACGAGCGCCGCGGCCAGCGGCGCGAAGTGGTCACGGTGGCGCAGCACCTCGACATAGAGCCCGCCGGCAACGCGCTCCTCTCCGTAGCGCTCATAGGCCGGCTGTCCGTCGAAGCGCCGGGCGACCGTGGCCAGCGGCTCGACCCGATACATGCGCTCGCGGCGGAAGGCATCGGCGCCGTGGGCGCGCAGCGCGCGCTCCACCTCGGCGGCGAGCTCCGGGTAGTTGCGCGCCGCCGCCAGCTTGCGCGCCAGCGCCGCGTCGTCGAGGTCCCAGCCGAGCGGCTCGCCGCCGCCCTGCCAGTCGGGGCTGCCCTCGAGCGCGAACTCGAAGTCGTCGATGGGCCGGCCACTGCGACGTCGCGCCGCGGCCACCGCCGCGTCGATGATCAGCCGGCAGAGGTCGTGCACCGGGTTGAATCCCTCGTAGGCGTCGCCGGCCACGTAAGCGACCTGTTGGTCGACCAGGGTGTCGGCGAGGGTCTTCACCAGCTCGGCTGCCGCCGCCACGTCCCCGCGCATCATCAGCGCATAGACGTCGCGATCGCTGAAGCGGCCGAAGAGCGGCCCGCAGGTGGCGCCGGCGCGCGCCAGCAGCCGCGCCGTCGAGGGCAGGCGTCCCTGCTCGCCGTGGCCGGAGCCGTCGGTGAGCACCCACACCTGCGGGCGCGCGAGCTCGAGCCAGCCGTGGACGCGCAGCTCATGGCCCGGATGAGCCACCACCAACAGGGCCCTGCGGCCCGCGATGGCGGGGGGCAGCTGCATAGATGGCGGGATTCTAGTTGACCGGCGCGCACTCGGGGGTCTGCAGGCGGTCGAGGTGGACCAGCAACTCCCACTCGGCCGGCTCGGGGAAGAGGTAGGCGCTCTCCATCACTCCCTGGTGACCCACGTCCTGGGCCGAGCGGCGCAGCACCACAGCCGCCTGCGCCCAGGGCAGCTCGCCGCGCGCGTAGGCGCGGTAGGCCTCGACGTTCTGCCGCCGCTGGCGATCGCCGACGTGCACCACCAGATGGCCCACCGCCCAACCGAGGTTGCGCGCGTGGCTGCGGCGCGACGGAACGTGGCGCAGCAGGCGCAGGGCGTCGCGGCCGTAGCGGTCGGCGAACCCGGCATCTTCTCCCTCCCCCGCCGCCAGCGCGCGGTCGAGGCGGCGAGTGGCGGCGGCCCCGGAGGCGAGCAGCAGGGCACGGTGGCGGCGGTGAAAGTTGGTGAGCGGCTCGTGGCGGCGCTGCCAGCGTCGGTAGAAGAAGGCGCGGCGTAAGAACTGCGTCAGCATCGCGGGATCCTCGAGCTCGTGCTCCTCCGCCACCGGTAGCAGCGGCAGCGCACGAGTGAGCGCGGCGGCGAAGAGGCCGCGACCGCTCGCCAGGGTGGGGCCCTGGGCATCGTGCAGCGGCACCCCGCGCAGGCCGCAGCTCGGCGAACGGCTCTTCAGCACGTAGCCAGCGACCTGTTGTTCGGCGAGCTCGCTCACCCGCTCGCGCGCCCAGGCGCGCATCGGCCGCGTGTGATCGGTGCCGCTGTCGGGCGTCCACAGCCGGGCGCCGCGCTCGCTGCGCAGGAGCACCATCGGCGGCCGCGGCGTGCCGAGGCCGATCTCCACTTCGGGGCAGATCGGCACCCACTGCACGCCGCAGGCGATGACGTCGCAGAGCAACGGCGCGCGCTTGTCGCCGCCGTCGTAACGCACACGCTCGCCGAGCAGGCAGGCGGAGATGCCCAGGCGCAGCGGCAGCAGCGCGGGCAGCGGCTCCGGCGCGGCCGGGGAGGCAGGCCCTGGGGTGGACATGAGCGGGCGAATGATACCGCCCCGCGGGCGCCGTTCCCGGGTTGTCGCCGGGTGGCGGAGTGAGTCATTTGTCGCGTTGACTTACGCCGCGTTTACGCCTATTCTCGTTCCATGGTGGGCCGGGATCTCGTCGCCGTCAGCGCGGAGCGCCTCCAGGAGCTCCAGGAGGAGCTCGACGAGCTGGCGCGCGGCGCCCACGGCCCATCGGCGGCGCCCCGCGAGCCCCTCTCCCTTGCCGCCTTGCATCAGCGGCTGGCGACCGGGCGCGACCTGCTGCGCCGGCCGGTCGACGAGGAGGCGCTGCCCACCGCCCTGCCGGCGGTCGACCGGCTGCTCGCCGGCGGCGTCGCCAGGAGCTGCCTCACCGAGCTGCGCGGCGCTCCTTCGAGCGGTCGCTTCGCCCTGGTGGTGGCGCTGCTCGCCGCCACCACCGCGCGCGGCGAGGCGGCGGCGCTGATCGACCTCGGCGACCAGCTCGACCCGCAGGAGGCGGCGCGCTGCGGCGTGGTGCTGCCGCGCCTGCTGTGGGCGCGCCCCGAGCGACTGCGCCACGCGCTGGCGGCGACGGAGATCGCCCTCGGTGGCGATTTTCCGCTCGTCGTGCTCGAGCTCGGCATGCCGCCACTCCCCTATGGCAGCAGCGACGAGCACGCCTGGCTGCGGCTGGCGCGGGCGGCGCGGCTGCACCGCGCGGCGCTGCTGGTGGCGACGCCGTGGCGAGTGACCGGCAGCGCTGCCGGGGAGGTGCTGGCGCTGTCGCGGCGGCGTGGCCTCTGGCTGGGCAGCGGCGTCGCCCCGCGCCTGCTGGCGGGGATGGAAGCCAGCCTGTGCCGCGAGAAGAGCCGGCGCCTGGCCGAGCCGGCCGCGGCGGCGCTCGGCCTGCGCGCCGGCGGTCTGCTGGGGGCGTTGCCGTTGCCGCCGATGCGCGGCGAGGAACGGCGCGAAGAGCGGCGTGAGCCGCCGGCGCGCGCAGCGACGGCACCCCCGTGGCCACGACCCGTCGTCGCCGCGCCGCCGCCGCGCGGAGTGCGGGCGCCGGCGGCACAACGTCCCGCTCCCTCGCTGCTGCCGGCGCTCCTGCGCGTCCGCCGCACGCTGATCGACGACCAGGCCGGAAGGGCTTCATGAAGGGCGGTCTGACGATGAGAGTCGCCTGCCTCGCTGTCCCGCTGTTCCCTCTCGCCGCGCGATTGCGGTGCGAGCCGGAGCTGCGCGGCGAAGCGGTCGTCGTGCTGGAGGGCAGCGGGCCCACGGCGCGCATCCTCGCCGCCAGCCGGCGGGCGCGGCGGGCAGGAGTCACCGCCGGGCAGACGCTGGCGCAGGCGCAGGCGCTGCTGCCTCGCCTGGTGCCCCGCGGCCGCGATCCCGAGGGAGA
>DASYUP010000581.1:0-3224 GCA_036001185.1 Thermoanaerobaculia bacterium | reverse complement strand
GCACCTGATGCGGCGGGTCGACATCAACCAGGTGCCAGCGGGCGACCAGAACCACAACGGGACCTCCGACCGCCTCGAGTACGTGCACTGCGGCGCCGACGCCGCCTGCCAGGCGGCGCTGCGCCCCTTCGGAGTCTTCGGCAACAACACCATCAACTTCTGGCGCAACAACGGCACCTCGAAGTACAAGTCCCTGCAGACCCAGCTGAACTCCCGCTTCGGCCGCGGCTCGCAGTTCCAGGTCTCCTACACCTGGTCCGACCTCACGGCCGACGATCCGCTCACCGACAGCAGCGGCGGCATCTTCAACGGCGCCATGACCGACCTCAACAACCCCGGGCTCGACCGGGGCAAGGCGGGGATCCACCGCAAGCACGTCGTCAACTCGAGCCTCGTCTGGCACGCGCCGAGCTTCGAGAACCGCGGCCGCTTCGTCAGCAGCGTGCTCGGTGACTGGTCGCTCGGCGGCGTGATGTTCTACGCCACCGGCGTGCCGCTCACCATCTACACCGGCGGCGTCTCCGGGATCGCCGGCGGCCTCGCCGGCACCGGCTACGAGGGCAACCAGCGACCCATCCGCGTCCCCGGCCAGTCCTGCCGGGCCCACGGCGGGCGCAAGGAGCAGTGGCTCAACCCCAACGCCTGGACCATCACTGGCTACCAGCTCGGCACCACCGGGCAGATGGCGAAGCGCGGCGAGTGCGAGGGCCCGTCGTTCTTCGAGGTCGACCTCTCCTTCTACAAGGACATCCGCCTGGGCGGCAAGCTCAACAGCCAGCTCCGCATCGAGGTGTTCAACGTCACCAACGAGACCAACTTCATCAACGTCAACACCACGCTCAGCCCGACCGACGTGAGGTACAACAACGTCGACGCGAGCCACCCGAACGGCGACCCGACAACCGCGACCAGCGTACTCTCGTCCAAGGTGCCGCTGACATTCGGCCAGGCCCAGGCCGTACGCGACCCGCGGCAGATCCAGATCGGCTTCAAGCTGTTCTTCAACTAGTCAAGGAGGCAGTTCGCGGGGGCTGCGGCCGGCAACGGCCGCAGCCCTTTGCATTTCTGCGCCGACCATGCCGAGACCTGCCCGCCTCGCTCGTGCGGCGCGCTTCGCCGCCGCCCTGCTCTTCGTGGGTGTCGCCGTGGGCTGGCTGAGCGGCCCACCGCTGGCAGCGGCCGACGCCGCTCCGACTCTCGTCGACAGCCAAGCCTTCCTCGCCGTCCACCTGCCGGCAGCGCCCGCGCCGGCGGCGCCGCTCTCCAGTCGGGTGCGCTCGCTGCTTTCGCGCATGACCTTGCGCGAGAAGGTCGGCCAGATGACCCAGCTCACGCTGGCGATGGTCACCACCGGCGCCACCGGCACCGCACAGGAGCTGCGCATCGACCCCGAGAAGCTGCACAAAGCGGTGGTGGAGTACGGCGTCGGCTCGATTCTCAACTGCCAGGAACAGGCGTTGCCGGTCGCGCGCTGGCACGAGCTGCTGCGCGACATCCAGGCGGCCGCCGCGCAGACGCGGCTGCGCATTCCGGTGCTCTACGGCATCGACTCCATCCACGGCCCCACCTACGTCAAGGGCGCGACCCTCTTCCCCCAGCCGCTGGGCATGGCGGCGACCTGGAACCCCGAGCTGATGCTGGCCGGCAGCCGCATCACCGCCGCCGAGACCCGCGCCGCCGGCATCCCCTGGAACTTCTCGCCGGTGCTGGACATCGGCCGGCAGCCGCTGTGGCCGCGTCTCTACGAGACCCTCGGCGAGGACCCCTACCTCGGCTCGGTGATGGGCGTCGCCACCGTGCGCGGCTACCAGGGCGACGCGGATGGCGCCCTCGCCGGGCCGCTGGCAGTGGCCGCCACCCTCAAGCACTACGCGGGCTACAGCCTGCCCACCACCGGTCACGACCGCACGCCGGCGCTGATCCCCGAGATCACCCTGCGCCAGTACGTCCTGCCGGCGTTCGCCGCCGCCGTGCGGGCGGGCGCCGCATCGGTGATGGTCAACTCGGGCGAGGTCAACGGCGTGCCCGGCCACGCCAACCGCTGGCTCCTCGAGGACGTGCTGCGCGGCGAGCTCGGCTTCACGGGCATGGTGGTCTCCGACTGGGAGGACATCAAGAAGCTGGCGACCGTGCACCGCGTGGCCGCCGACGAGAAGGAGGCGACCCGTATCGCCGTGCTCGCCGGCATCGACATGAGCATGGTGCCGCTCGACCTCAGCTTCGCCGACCTGCTGGTGAAGCTGGTGGAGGAGGGCGCGGTGCCGATGGCCCGCATCGATCAGGCCGTGGGCCGCATCCTCACCCTCAAGGAGCGGCTGGGGCTGTTCGAGGACCCGTTGCTGGGCAGCGCCTCGAAGGTCGAGGTCGGCGGGGCCGGCGCGCGAGCGGTGGCGCTCGAGGCCGCTCGCCAGTCGATCATCCTGCTGGCCAACAAGGACGCCATGCTGCCGCTGCAGACCGCGGCGGCCAGTGGCGGTCACAAGGCGATCTCGCGGCTGCTGGTGACCGGGCCCACCGCCGACTCGCGCGCCGCCCTCAACAACGGCTGGTCCATCGTCTGGCAGGGTAGCCAGGAAGAGCTCTATCCGACCGACCGGCCGACCGTGCGCGGGGCGCTCGCCGAGCGGTTCGGCGCCGAGCGCGTCGTCTACGTGCCGGGGGCGGCCTACGATCAGGAGGTCGACGTCGCGGCGGCCGTCGCCGCGGCCAAGCAGGCGGACGTCGCCGTCGTCTGCCTCGGCGAGCTGGCGTACGCCGAGACCCCCGGCAACATCGACGACCTCGATCTGCCCGAGGCGCAGCTACGGCTGGCGCGGGCGGTCGCCGAGACTGGCACGCCCACCGTCCTGGTACTGGTCGAGGGGCGGCCGCGCATCGTGCGCCCGCTGGTCGCGGGGGCGAAGGCGATCGTTCTCGCCCTCAACCCGGGTCTCGAGGGGGGTCGGGCCATCGCCGAGGTGCTGGCGGGCGACGTCAACCCCAGCGGCCGGCTGCCCATCACCTATCCGCGCTACGCCAACGCCCTGCTCAACTACGACCACAAGGCCTACGAGGAACAGGACCAGAGCTTCGGCCTCACCGCCTACCAGTCCGAGTTCAGCTTCGGCAGCGGCCTCAGCTACACGACCTACGACTACTCGCGGCTCCTGGTCGAGCCGCCGAGCGTGGCGCCCGGCGGCGAGGTGAAGGTGTCGGTGACGGTGCGCAACAGCGGCTCGCGGGCC
>DASYUP010000580.1:0-1526 GCA_036001185.1 Thermoanaerobaculia bacterium | reverse complement strand
ACGGCGACGGCGGCAACGTGCGCGACTGGCTGCACGTCGAGGACCACTGCCGCGGCATCCTGCTCGTGCTCGAGCGGGGGATTGCTGGCGAGAAGTACAACCTCGGCGGCGGCAACGAGCGCACCAACCTGCAGGTGGTGGAGGCGCTGTGCGCCGCCCTCGAGGAGGTGCACCCGTCGGCCGCCAACCCGGCGCTGCGGGCGCAGGGGCTCTCCTCCTACCGCCAGCTCGAGAAGTTCGTCCCCGACCGGCCGGGCCACGACCGGCGCTACGCCATCGACGCCGGCAAGGTCCGCCAGGAGCTCGGCTGGGCACCGCGCTACGCTTTCGAGGCGGGCATCCGGCAGACCGTCGGTTGGTACCTCGCCCACCTCGACTGGTGCGAGGCGGTGCAGGCGCGCGGCTACCGCCGCGAGCGGCTGGGTCTGTTGCCGGTCTAGCGATGCGCGTCGTCGAGACCGAGCTGCCCGGCGTGCTCGTCGTCGAGCCGACCGTCCATCGCGACGCGCGCGGCTTCTTCCTCGAGAGCTACAACGAGCGCCGCTACCGCGAGGCCGGCATCGACGCCGTCTTCGTGCAAGACAACCACTCGCGCTCGGCGGCCCGCACCCTGCGCGGCCTGCATCTGCAGGTGAAGAGCCCACAGGGCAAGCTGGTGCGCGTCATCGAGGGGGAGATCTGGGACGTGGCGGTCGACGTGCGCCCTGGGTCGCCCACCTATCGGCGCTGGGTGGGGGTCGTGCTGTCGGCGGAGAACTTTCGCCAGATCTGGGTGCCCCCCGGCTTCGCCCACGGCTTCTGCGTGCTCTCCGAGCTCGCCCAGGTGGAGTACAAGGTGACGGTGCCCTGGGACCGCGACGACGAGCTGAGCATCGCCTGGGACGACCCCGAGCTGGCGATCGCCTGGCCGGTCGATCAGCCGCTACTCTCGGTCAAGGACCGCGACGCCCCGCGGCTCGCCGAGGTGGCGCCGCGGCTGGGTGCGCCGGCTTGAGCGCCGAGCTCACCGCCGCCGACCGCGCCCAGCTCGCCGCCCACGGCCTCGACCCGGCCGACGCCGACCGCCAGCTGCGACTGCTGCGCCAGCCGCCGCCGCCGCCCCGTCTGCTGCGCCCCTGCACCGTGGGCGACGGCATCCGCCGCTTTCACGGCGGTTGGCAGGAGGAGTTGCGGTTCCGCTGGCGGCAGGCGGTGGCCAGCGGCGGCGCCGCCAAGTTGGTGCCCGCCTCCGGCGCGGCGACGCGCATGTTCCGCTCGCTGCTGGAGCTACTCGACGAGGACCCCTTCCCGGCCGCGGCCGAGCTGTCGCGACGGGCCGCCGCCGGCGAGGCCGCGGCGCGCGACCTCGACCGTCTCTGGCGCGAGCTGTCGCGCTTCCCCTTCTGCGACGAGCTGGCGGCGGTCGCCGCCGCCCGCGGCACGCCCCTCGCCGAGCTACGCGAGCGCCGCGACGCGCGCCGGCTGCTGCTGCTGCTGCTCACCGACCGCGGCCTCGCCATCGCCGGGCTGCCCAAGGGACTGATCCC
>DASYUP010000579.1:0-13655 GCA_036001185.1 Thermoanaerobaculia bacterium | reverse complement strand
CTGCCTCACCTGCCACGACCCGCACCGCAAGGTGAGCGCCGGCGAGCGCGCCGCCCACTACCGCGGCGTCTGCCTCACCTGCCACCAGCCGCAGCAATGCCCGGTGGAGGCGCACGGCGGCGGCGGCGACTGCACCGGTTGCCACATGCCGCAGCGGCGCACCGAGGACGTCGTGCACGTGGTGATGACCGACCATCGCATCCAGCGGCCGGTGCCCGGCGCCGACCTGGTGGCGCCGCGCGCCGAGCACGATCCGGTGCTCACGGACGCCGTCTTCCTGCGCCCCGCCGAGGCGCCGGCGGGGGCGCTCGGGCAGGTCTACGGCGCCGTCGGCGTGCTGCGCGCCGGCGGCAGCGCCGCCAGCGTGCCGGCCCTCGAGGGGCTACTCGCCGCGCAGCCGCCGGCGCAGCCGGAGCCGTGGCTGCGGCTGGCGATGGGGGAGCTGCTGTCGCGGCGTTACGCCGCTGCCGAGGCGAGCCTGCGGCGCGCGCTTGCCACCACCGCGGAGGCCGACACGGCGCAGGTGCGCCTCTGGCTCGGGCTCACCCTCGCCGGTCAGGGCAAGCAGGCGGCGGCGCTCGCCGAGCTCGGCGCCGCGCTGGCGCGCGACCCGCGGCTGGTGGAGGCGCGCTTCGACCGCGGCCTGCTGCTGCTGACCCACGGGCGCGCCGCCGAGGCGCTGCCCGATCTCGAAGAGGCCGTGGCGTTGCGCCCGACCTTCGCCTCCGGCTGGTTGCGGCTGGGGCAGGCGCGCGAGGCGGTGGCCGGAGGCGACCGGGCCAAGCGCGAGCAGGCGATCGCCGCCTACCGGCGGGCGCTGGCGGTCGAGCCGTCGACCACCGATGCGTGGCTCGCCCTCGGCCAGGCGTTGCGGGCGCAGGGAGACGCTGCCGGGGCGGCGGAAGTCTTCGCGCTCGGCGCGCGGTACGCGCGACACCCGGAAGCGCTCACCACGCCGGCGGGCACACCACCGCAAAGGTAGGGGGCAGCTTGCCCGGCGGAGACAAGCGTCGCCCCTGCATCCGAGAGGCGACGGCTAGAATCTCGCGATGGCTCCGCTGCAGCGCTTCCTCCGCCCGGTGCGCGCTCCCGAGATCCCGGCGGGGCACGGCTGGCTGCACAGCGACCGGCCACTCTCGCTCGCCGAGCTGCGGGGGCGGTTCGTGCTGCTCGAGTTCTGGACCTTCTGCTGAATCAACTGCCATCACAACCTCGGCGAGTTGCGCCGGGTCGCCGAGCGGTTCCCCGACGAGCTGGTGGTGATCGGGGTGCATTCGCCCAAGTTCGAAGCCGAGAAGGAGACGCCGGCGCTGGCCGCCGCCGTCGCTCGCCACGGTATCGAGCACCCGGTGGTCAACGACCGCGACTTCGCCATCTGGCAGGCCTACGGCGCACGGGCCTGGCCGACGGTGGTGCTCGTCGACCCGCAGGGTTACGTGTTGGCCCAGCAGGCCGGTGAGATCGACGCCGACGAGCTGAGCAAGCAGCTCGAGAGCTGGATCGCCGAGTACCGTGAGCGCGGCGCGCTCACCGCGGAGCCGCTGCCGTTCTCGAGCGTGCCGATGGCGGCACGCTCGGGGTTGCTCGCCTTCCCGGCCAAGGTGGCGCTCGCCGCCGGATTCCGCGCCAGCGCGACGGCATCGAACGGCGCCGGCTCGAGCTCGAGCCCCCTGGTGGCGTGGGTGGCCGACACCGACCACCACCGGGTGCTCGAGCTCGAGCTCGAGCCCGGCGCGCCGCGGGCGCGCCTGCGGCGGAGCTTCGGCAGCGGCGAGGCGGGGTTCGGCGACGGACCGGCCGAGCGCGCCGCCTTCCGCCGCCCGCACGGGCTGACCAGCAATGGCGCCACCCTCTACGTCGCCGACACCGACAACCACGCCGTGCGCGGCATCGACCTGCAGAGCGGTGCCGTGCGCACCCTCGCCGGCACCGGCGAGATGGCGCGGCACTTCGTGGCGCCGCAGGGAGATCCGCGGCGCATCCCGCTGCGCTCGCCGTGGGACGTGCTGGCCGCCGAGGACATCGTCTTCGTGGCGATGGCTGGCTCACACCAGATCTGGGTGCTGATGGAGGAGCGCGAGCTGCTCATCCTCGCCGGCACCGGGCGCGAGGCGCTGGTCGACGGCCACGTGGCGGAGGCCAGCTTCAACCAGCCCAGCGGGCTGGCGCTCGCCGGCAGCATCCTGTTCGTCGCCGACGCCGAGGCCTCGGCCATCCGCGCCATCTCCATCGAAGGGGACGCGCGGGTGCAAACGATCGTCGGGCGCGGGCTCTTCGACTTCGGCGACGTCGACGGCACCGGCGACGAGGTGCGGCTCCAGCACCCGACGGGGATCGCCTGGGCGGCGCCATACCTCTACGCCGTCGACACCTACAACGACAAGGTCAAGCGGGTGGACCCGGGCAAGCGCGAGGTGGTGAGGATCGCGTCTGGTTTCGCGCAGCCGGAGGGAATCGCCGCCGGCGACGGCTTCCTGCTGGTGGCCGACACCAACGCGCACCGCCTGGGGCGCGTCGACCTGGCCACCGGCCAGGTCGATACGCTCGAGATCGACGGCGGCTAGCGGCGCGCCGGCACCGGCTCGGCGGCAGCCTCGTCGCGCCGGCCGCCCAGCGGCAGGATCATCGGCACCCGGCGCCGGTAGTCGGCGTAGGCCGGGCCGAGCTCGTTGACCAGGTCCCGCTCCTCGAACTGGATCGCCACCAGGATGTAGGCCGTGGTGACGGCCGCGAAGACGAGGTGGGTGACCGACATCCGCGGTGTCGCCCAGAAGGCGAGCAGGAAGCCGAGGTAGAGCGGGTGGCGCACCAGACGGTAGGGCCCGGGGGTGGCGAACCGCAGCCGCGAGTACTCCTTTCCGCGCAGGTAGAGCCACACCTGCCGCAGCCCGAAGAGATCGAAGTGGTTGATGAGGAAGGTGGCGAGCAGGACGAGCCCCCAGCCGCAGCCGAACAGCGCGAGCAAGATCGCCCGGCCGGCCGGGTTGGTCACCGACCAGACCTCGCCGCCGAGTGGGCGCCACTGCCACATCAGCAGCCCGAGCGCCAGGCTGGCGAAGAGCACGAACGTCGAGCGCTCGAGGGCCGGTGGCACAATGCGCGTCCAGCGCTGCTTGAACCAGGGCCGCGCCATCACGCTGTGCTGGACGGCGAAGAGGGTCAGCAGCAGGGCGTCGATGGCGAGCGATAGCCAGAAGGGTCCCACCGGAGGCCCGTCGAGGGCCTTGGGCACCAGCAGGTCGCCGACGAAACCGATGGCATAGAGGAAGGTGGCGAGGAAAAGGAGGTAGCAGACGGCGCCGTAGACGAAGAAGAGAAGCCGTTTCATGGGCGGTGCTCCTTTCGAGGTTGACGACCACGCTACGGAGCGCGCGCCCTACGCACCATGGGACAGCCGTCCCGATGTGACTAGAATCGAAGGCCAGTCGACCCGACGAATGTCCCGGCCGTGAACGGCAACGCCCGCCAGCGGATCCGCTTCCTGCGTACCTCGGACGGGGTGCGCCTCGCCTGGGCGGAGGCCGGCCAGGGGCCGGTCATGGTCAAGGCCGGCAACTGGCTCTCCCATCTCGAGCACGAATGGGAGAGCCCGCTCTGGCGCCACTGGCTGCGCTTCTTCGCCGAGCGCTTCCGCCTCATCCGCCACGACGAGCGGGGCTGCGGCATGACCGACTGGGAGGTCCCTGACCTCTCGTTCGAGCGGCGGTTCGCCGACCTCGAGGCGGTGATCGAGGCGGCCGGCCTCCGCGAGCCCTTCTCGCTGCTCGGCATCTCGCAGGGCGCCGCCGTCGCCATCGCCTACGCCGTGCGCTATCCCGAGCGGGTGGCGCGGATCGTCATCCACGGTGGCTACGCGCATGGCTGGGCGATGCGCCAGGACCCGCTGGTGGAGCGCGAGTTCCGCGCCCTGTGCGAGCTGCTGCGGCTGGGCTGGGGCCGCGACCATCCGGCCTTCGTGCAGGCCTTCACCATCCGTTTCGTCCCCGAGGGCTCGCCGGAGCAGATCGACTGGTTCAACACCTTCTGCCGCCAGAGCACGTCGCCCGAGATGGCGGCGCGGATGCTGGAGTCGCGCGGCACGGTCGACGTCATGGACCTGCTCCCCCGCGTGCAGGCACCCACCTTGGTGCTCCATTGCCGCAACGACTCGGTGACGCCGCTCGCCGAAGGGCGGACTCTCGCCGCCGGGATTCCCGACGCGCGCTTCGTCGAGCTCGACTCGCGCAACCACATCCTGCTCGAGCAGGAGCCGGCGTGGGCGCGCTTCCAGGAGGCGGTGGCGGAATTCACCGGCGTGGGGCGATCGGCGGCCGCCGAGGACCCGGCATTCGCCGCGCTCACCGCCCGCGAGCGCGAGATCCTGGCGTTGCTCGCCGAGGGGCTCGCCAACGCGCAGATCGCCCAGCGGCTCTCGATCAGCGACAAGACGGTGCGCAACCACGTCTCCAACCTGTTCGACAAGCTGGGGGTGTGGACGCGGGCGCAGGCGATCGTCTTCGCGCGCGATCACCGCTTCTCGCCCGCGCCGGCGGGACACTCGTCCCGGCCGGGCGCGCCGTAGAGGTCGGCGCCGCGGCGGCGGGGTTTCGCCGCTGCGGCCTTTGTGGCACCATGCGTGCGTGCCTATGTTTGCCTGAGCGGTCTCTCCGCGGGCACAACCCACTCCCTCTGGAGTAGGGGCGGAGCTTGTCTCTGGCAGGCAAGCTGCCCCCTACCAGGAGGGCTTTCCTGGAGACCGCACCCATGTCTCGAGCTTCGTCCACGTCTTCGCTTTCCCCTCTCCTCTCCCTTGGCTGGGACGCCACCTGGGAGGAGTCGTTCGCTCCCCATCGCGACGCCGGCCTGCTTCCCGGTCGCGTCATCACCACCACCCGCGAGTCGCTCCGCGTCGGCACCGCGGCCGGCGAGCGCGAGGCGCTCGTTCCGGGCCGGCTGATCTATCGTGCCGAGTCCGCCGATGCCCATCCCTGCGTCGGCGACTGGCTGGCGCTGCGCCCGATCGAAAGTGGGGAAGGGCAACAACCGCTGCTCGTCGAGGCAGTGCTGCCGCGGCGCAGCGCCTTCGTGCGCCGCGCCGCCGGCCGGCGGACCGAGCCGCAGGCGCTCGCCGCCAACGTCGACCTGGCGCTGCTCGTCTCCGCCCTCGATGGCGACTGGAGCTCACGCCGGCTCGAGCGCTGGCTGGCCCTGGCCACCGAGGCCGAGGTGCCGCCGGTCGTGGTACTGACCAAGGCCGACCTCTGCAACGACCCGGCCGTCGTGGTTCGCGCCGCGGCGGCGGTTGCCGCTGGGGTGCCGGTGCACGCAGTCGATGCGCTCGGCGGCGCCGGCGTCGAGACGCTGCGGCCGTATCTGCGCCCCGGCATCACCGTCGTGCTGCTCGGCTCGTCGGGGGTTGGCAAGTCGACGCTCGTCAACCAGCTCGCCGGTCGCGAGGTCGTTCCCACCGCCGCTGCGGCCGCCGACGGTCGCGGCCGTCACACCACGACGCGCCGCGAGCTGCTGCCGCTGCCCGGTGGCGCGCTGCTGCTCGACACGCCGGGGCTGCGCGAGGTGGGCCTCTGGCTGGGTGACGAGGTCCTCGAGGGCCTGTTCCCAGAGGTGGCGGCGCTGGCGGCTCGCTGTCGCTTCCGCGACTGCGCGCACGACGGCGAGCCGGGCTGCGCCGTGCACGCGGCGGTGGCGGCCGGGGAGCTCGACCCGGCGCGGCTCGCCAGCCTCCACCAGCTCGGCGCCGAGCGGGCGGCCCTGCGCCGGCGCACCGACGAGCGGGCGGCGCGGGCGGAGAAGCAGCGCATCAAGGCCCTCTGCCGCGCCGCCGACCGCTACAAACCGCGACAGTTGTAGGAAACGGAGAGGACGGGCGGGGCCAAGCCCCGCCCCAACAGCCGAAGGGAAGTTCATGTCGAGCCGCTGCATGCGATTCCAACGTAGGGGCGGGGCTTGTCCCCGCCCGCCTTTGGTTCCGCTCCAAGACGCTGCGGTCGTCGCGGGGCTTGCCCTGCCGACCTGACAGTGGTATCCATAGGTGCGCATCCATGGGCCATCGCTCCCGCTTCTCTTCCGATGCACTCGGCACGGCAGGCCGCGCGCGCCTCGTGGGCATCCTGTTGCTCGCCGTGTACGCGGCGTCGCCGGCGCCGGCGCCGGCAAAGGCGCGAGCCCCGGTCAACCCCCTCGACTCGCTCGCCGTCGAATACACGAAGCTGATCCTCGCCACCGGCGAGCGCGATCCCGGCTACGTCGACGCCTACTACGGGCCACCGGAGTGGCAGCGGGAAGCGGCACAGGCGAAGGCCGACCTCTCGACCATCCGCGCCGGCGCCGGACGCCTGCTGTCCGACCTCGATTCCGTGCCGCCGCCCAACAACTCGCTGGATGGGCTCCGCCGTCGTTTCCTCCGCCGGCAGACGGAGGCGCTGCTCGGGCGGCTCGCCATGTTGGCGGGCAAACGGCTCAGCTTCGACGAGGAGTCGCGGGTGCTCTACGACGCCGTGGCGCCGCACTTTCCGGAGAGCCACTTCCAGGAGCTCGTCGCCCAGGTGGCGGCGCTGGTCCCGGGCGGGGGGCCCGTCAACGAGCGTGTCGACGCCTTCCAGCGTCGCTTCACCATCCCGCGGGACCGCCTCGATGCCGTCTTCCAGGCGGCGATCGCCGGCTGCCGCGAACGCACGCAGCAGCACCTCACGTTGCCGCCGGGCGAGAGCTTCGTCGTCGAGTACGTGACCGGCAAGCCCTGGAGCGGCTACAACTGGTACCAGGGCAACTACCACAGCATCATCCAGGTCAATACCGACCTGCCGATCTTCATCGACCGCGCCATCGACCTCGCCTGTCACGAGGGCTACCCCGGCCACCACGTCTACAACTCGCAGCTCGAGCAGCACCTGGTGCGCGAGCGCGGCTGGGTGGAGCTGTCGGTCTACCCCCTCTACTCGCCACAGTCGCTGATCGCCGAGGGGTCGGCCAACTACGGCGTCAAGCTCGCCTTCCCGCAGGCGGAGCGCGTGGCCTTCGAGAAGGCGCGGCTGTTCCCTCTCGCCGGTCTCGATCCCGCCCAGGCCGACCGCTACTACCAGCTGCTGGCGCTCAAGGAGAAGCTCTCTTACGCCGGCAACGAGGCGGCCCGCCGCTACCTCGACGGCGAGATCAAGGCCGATGCTGCCGTCGATTGGCTGGCGCGCTACTCCCTCCAGTCGGTCGAGCGGGCCCGGCAGCGGCTCCAGTTCATCGACACCTACCGCTCCTACGTCATCAACTACAACCTCGGCCAGGACATGGTGAGCGAATACGTGGCGGCGAAGTCAGGCGGCGATCGCGCGCGGCAGTGGCAGGTCTTCGTCGAGCTGCTGTCCTCGCCGCGGCTGCCCTCGGATCTGACGATGAAGTAGCGGTCGGGAGCGGGTCGCGGTCGGGTGAGCGCCGCGACTCGTTGAAACTCCCCGCCGGGCTTCGCGTACTGCTCCCCATGCTGGAGATCCAGGGGCTCACCAAGCGCTACCCCAACGGCACGGTGGCGCTCTCCGACTTCACCCTCTCCATCGGCGAGGGGGCCGGCTCAAGGGGCTGGGCGGCAAGGAGCTGCGCGTGGCGGTCGACGAGATGATCGACCTCGTCAACCTGCGGCCGGCGGCGCACCGCCGGCTGGGCAGCTTCTCGGGCGGCATGCGGCAGCGCGTCGGCATCGCCCAGGCGCTGCTCGGTGACCCGCGGCTGCTGATCGTCGACGAGCCCACGGTCGGCCTCGACCCCGAGGAACGCGTGCGCTTCCGCAACCTGCTTTCCGAGCTCGGCCACGGTCGCACCGTCATCCTCTCCACTCACATCGTCTCCGACGTCGAGGCGATCGCCGAGCGTATCGCCGTCATCCGCCAGGGGAAGCTGGTGCGCTGCGCCGCGCCCGAGGAGCTGCTGGCGCAAGTCGCCGGCAGCGTCTTTCGTGCCGTCGTACCCACCGAGCGAGTGGCCGAAGTGCAACGGACGGTGGCGGTCTCGAACATGGTGCGCCGCGGCCCGCGGGACACGGCCGCCGCGCGAGCGACGTGTGTGGCGTGCGTCGGCGGCGCCGGCGACGGAATGGCAGGCGCAGGCGCCGGCGATGGCGCTGGCCTTCCGGCCGCACCGCGGCACGCCGGGCCTCGTACGCTCGGTGGCCGCCGAAGGGCTGCTGCCCTGGCAGTCGGCCTCGTGGGTCAAATGGCCGATGCTCGCCGCCTCGGCCGCGACGCTGGTGATCCCCGGCAACGGCGTCGCCGCCCCCATCGCCGTCTTCCTGCTGCTGCTGGGCCCCGTGATCGGCGAGGCGGCGGCGCGCGAAGAGCTCTACGGGACCGGCGCCACCGTCTTCGCCCAGCCCGGGGTACCGCGCTCCACGGTGGGGCGGAAGGCGGCGGCGATCTCCGGCTTCGTGCTGCTGGTCGGGGCGCCGGTGCTGCTGCGCTCGTTCGCGCGCGGTGTCGAGCATGGGCTCGCCATGCTGCTGGGCATGGCCTTCGTCGCCGGCGCGGCCACCGGCCTCGGGTGGCTGTCGCGCGGCGGCAAGCTCTTCCTCGGGCTGTTCACCGCGCTTTGGTACGTCGCCGTCCAGCGCGAGTCGCCGCTCGACTTCACGGGGGCCTTCGCGCGGCCGGACCTGCAACGGTGTGCGATCTTCGCGGCGATCGGAGTCGGCGCGACGGTGGTTGCAGCGCTGGTCGAGCGGGCGCGCCCCATCTCCAGGTAGGGGCAGCTTGCCTGCCTGGGCCCGGGTGAAGAGAAGCTCCGCCCTGCCCCGGAGAATACACTTGACACGTCAACTGTCGCTACTGTACTATTCGCACGTGGACCAAAAGACCGCCAGCCGGCGTCAGCCGGATAGGCTCCTGCTCGACCTCCTCGGCGCTGCCCATGCGCTGGAGGCGCGGGTCGAGGAGGCCTTTGCCGGGGTCGGGCTCTCGTGGGCCCGCTATGGCGTGCTCGAGCAGCTGGCGCAGGCCGGCGAGGCGCTGTCGCTGGGGGAGCTCGCGGCGCGCCTCACCTGCGTGCGCTCGAACATGACGCAGCTGGTGGACAAGCTGGAGGCGGATGGCCTGGTTCGCCGGCTGGCCGACCCCGCCGACCGCCGCAGCGTGCTAGCCGAGCTGACGCCGCAAGGCCGCGAGAGCCAGGCGCGGGGGGGCGAGGAGCTTCGCCGCGTGGGCGCCGAGTTCTCCGCCGGTCTGGGGCGCAACGGCCGGACCGCCCTGCAGGGCTTGGTCGCCACCCTCGCGGGCCCAGGTCCGGTGTAGGGGCGGGGCCTGCCCCCCGTCTTGTTCGGGTTCCCATCGGCAAGTAGTTCATAGCAGTACGGTTGCTCAATCCACTATTCACCGTCAGCAGAGAAGGAGCCTCCCCATGGATCTCGCCCTCTTCCTCGTTCGCCTTATCGTCGGTCTCGCCATGGCCGCGCACGGCACGCAGAAGCTGTTCGGCTGGTTCGGTGGCTACGGCATCGCCGGCACCGGTGGCTTCATGGAATCGATCGGCTTCCGCCCCGGCCGCCTGTTCGCCACCGCGGCGGGGCTTGGCGAGACCGCCGGCGGCCTGCTCGTCGCCCTCGGCTTCCTCGGCCCCGTCGGCCCGGCGCTGATGGTGCTGGTGATGATCGTTGCCGCCCTCAGCGTGCACGCCGCTCAGGGGTTCTTCGCTGCGCACAACGGCGTCGAGGTGCCGGTGCTCTACGGGGTGGTGGCGTTTGCCCTCGCCTTCACCGGGCCGGGGGCGTACTCGCTCGACGCGGCGCTCGGGCTGACCACGCTCACCACCGCGACGCACGCCTGGGTGGCGCTCGCCGTCGCCGTCGTCGGTGCGCTGCTGAACCTGGCCGTGCGCCGGCCGGCGCCGGCGGCCGAGGCCGCGGCAGGCCACTGATCTACCGCCGCGCGATCTCGCGACCCGGGTGGCACTGACCGGCGTGCCGGGGCCACCCGGGCTTACACTGACTTCAGGTGGGCGAGGCCTGCCTCGCTGAAGACGGCAGGCGACGCCCCTCTCACGGGAAGGACCACCATGCGCGACGTTCACGGGCTGCATCACGTCACCGCCATTGCCGGGCCGGCGCAGGAGAATCTCGACTTCTACTCCGGCGTGCTCGGCATGCGGCTGGTCAAGAAGAGCGTCAACCAGGACGACCCCGGCACCTACCACCTGTTCTACGCCGATGCCGAGGGGCATCCCGGCAGCGACCTGACGTTCTTCCCCTGGTCGCAGATGGCACCCGCGCGGGCCGGCCACGGGCTCGCCAGCGAGGTGTCGCTGGCCGTCCCGCCCGGCAGCCTCGGCTGGTGGCAGGAGCGGCTCGCCGCTCACGGCGTCGAGCAGAGCGCGGTGGAGGAGCGCTTCGGCGAGCAGGTGCTGCCGCTGCGCGACCCCCACGGCTTGCGCGTCGCGCTGGTCGAGAGCGCCACTGCCGGCGAGCGCCCGTTCACTCCCTGGGCAGGCAGCCCGGTGCCGGTCGAGCGCCAGGTTCGTGGCCTCGACGGCGCTCGGCTCGACGTGCGCCTGCTGGTGCCGAGCGAGCGGTTCCTCGCCGACGCGCTCGGCTATCGCGAGGTCGGCAGGGAGGGGGACTGGCACCGCTTCGGGGTCGGTGCCGGCGGCTCGGGCCGCTATCTCGACCTGCGCGAGACGCCGGCGGCGCCGCGCGGCGCCTGGGGCACCGGCACCATTCACCACCTCGCCTTTCGCGTCGACGACGAGGAACACCAGCTGGCGGCGCGCGCGCAGGCGACGGCGGCCGGTGCCCGGCCGACCGAGGTCATCGACCGCTTCTGGTTCCGCTCGGTCTACTTCAAGGAGCCCGGCGGGGTGCTCCTCGAGCTCGCTACCGACGGCCCCGGCTTCACCGTCGACGAGACGCCCGAGTCGCTGGGCGAGGCGCTGGTGCTGCCCCCCTGGCTCGAGTCGCACCGGGCCGAGATCGAGCAGGTCCTGCCGCCGCTCTCGCAGCCGGCGGCGGTTGTGCGGGGCTAGCCGCTCGGGCGAGGCCGGCGCCCGCCGCGGCGCCGGCCTACTCCCGGCGCTCCTCCCGTCGCGGCAGGATGTCGCGCGGTACCGCCGCTGCCGGCCGCGACTCGGCGTCGAAGGTACCGCGGTAGCCGAACAGCGGGCCCCAGACGCGGTTGCTCACCCGCACCTCGATGTGGAAGCGGCCGGCCGCATCGTCGTACCACTCGGAGACGTCGGCGACGCCGGAGAAGAGCAGCGGGAAGCGGAAGGCGATCGGCCCCTCGTAGAAGCGCTGCTCGCCCGAGAGCAGGCGCAGGCCGCCGCGCGCGTCGACCGACAGCGCCAGGTCGACCGCCAGGTGCTCGTGGGTGCCCAGGTAGTCGACGATCCCGCCGCGTCGCTCGCTGTAGATCATGTAGGCGTCGAACCGCCGCGGCCGGCGGCCGCTGAAGCGGCGGATCCAGCTCACCGTCTCGCGGCCGAAGGAGTCGACCCAGGCCCAGTTCTCGATCGTGAAGGGCACCTGCGCACCGCGCTCGGGAAACATGATGCGCCGCCAGCTGCCGATCCAGAGAAAAGGGAGCGTCCACCAGGGGCCGTGCCAGATCTCGTCCATCACGCCGGTGCCGATGGAGGCGACGCCGTCGCGGCTGGAGAAGCCGAAGCGCTCCTGGATGCGCGGGTGCAGCCGCGCGAAGTCGGGGCCCAGGGCACGTTCGTAGATCGATCTCATCGCCCGGCGCTCGCGGCCCGCTCGGCCCTCCCCTTGCGACTGCTCCAGCGGCAGCCCGCCGACGACGGCACGTCACGCAACAGCAGCAGGTCGACGGCGGCGAGCGCCATGGTGGCGACGGTCAGCGTCGGGGTGTTGAACGGCGTCGTCAGCATCGCCGGGTCGGCGCGCACGCCGGCGCCGAAGAGCACCAGCAGGCCGGGGATCGCCAGTGCGGGCAGCAGCCGCGAGCGCCAGGCAAGCAGCAAGGCGAGCCCGTAGCCCAGCTCGGCGAGGGCGATGACGAGCAGCACCGCGGGGGCGCGGGCTCCCACCGCGGCGCGAACCGTGGCGAGCTCGCCCATTTCGGGGAAGAGCAGCTTCGGCACCAGCCCCTGGTAGATCCAGACCAGGGCGAGCGCGAGGCGCGCCGTCGCGCGTGCGAGCGCCTGCCGGGCGGCGACGACCGGCGGCGTGCCGCGCTCGCACCAGCGACGGAGGCGGTCGAAGCTCCAGGCGGTGGCCCAGGCCATGAGCGGCCGGCAGACCGCGCGGTCGAGCGCCTTTCCCAGGACGCCGAAGCGCGTCGTGTAGTCGTAGACGGTGAGGAAGCGCACGCCCTCCGGCACTGGCACGTACTTCCAGTAACCCGAGCCCTCGCGGATGAGCGACTTGCCGTCGTCGGACCAGAAGCGCAGCGCCGAGGTGCGGGCGCCGCCGGCCTCGCGTTCGCCCCGCGACTCCCCCTCGCCACGGATCTGCAGGCCGAAGCCGATGCGGGTGCGGTAGAGGAACCGCTGCGGCTCGCTCTCGTCGGTTCGCGGCAGGTAGTCGATGGCGCTGAACCGCAGGTCCCACTGGGCGTGCAGCGCCGGGTCCTGGGTGCGGCGCCAGACCTCCTCGAGCGGCGCGCGGATGGTGGTCTCGACCCAGATGGGCATGGTGGAGAGGGGCACACGCCCGCGGAGGCGGACGGTGCACGGGTGTGCACCCTACCGCGAATTTGCACGGGCCTCCGCCTCGGTGGGCACTACGTCACGCGCGAAGGCCGGTGGCACGGCGTCACTCGCGAACGCTCGTAACACGGCGTCACTCGCGAAGGCCCGTGGCACATCGCGAGGGCTCGTGGCACCGTGTCATCGCGAGGGCCCGTGGCACGGTGTCATCGCGAGGGCCCGTAGGGCCCGTGGCGATCTCGACGTCGAGATCGCCACGTCGCTTCGCTCCTCGCGATGACGTGTATGCGCGCTTTGGGCCTCGCGATGCGTTGTTGGTCGCGGGGTCTCGGTTGCGCCGCCCCTGTTAAGCTCGCCAGCCGCCCCATGCGCGAGCCCGCCGATCCCGCGCAGCTCGTCTGCCTCGCCGACTTCGAGGCGGCCGCCCGCGAGCGCCTCCCTCGCGTCGCCTACGACTACTACGCCGGCGGCTCCTGGGACGAGCTGACGCTGGCCGACAACGTGGCCGCCTTCCGGCGCCTGCGGCTCGTCTACCGCGTGCTGCGCGACCTCTCGCAGCGCACCCTTGCCACCAAGGTCCTCGGCGAGACGGTGTCGATGCCGGTGCTGGTCGCGCCCACCGCCTTCCACCGCCTGGCGCATCCCGACGGCGAGGTGGCAACGGCGCGCGCCGCCGCCGCTCTCGGCACGGTGATGATCCTCAGCACGCTCTCGACCTGCGCCGTCGAGGAGGTCTGCGCCGCCGGCGGCCCCGTCTGGTTCCAGCTCTACGTCTACCGCGACCGCGGCGCCACCCGCGCCGTCGTCGAGCGCGCCGAGGCCGCCGGCTGCCGGGCGATCGTCCTCACCGTCGACGCGCAGCTCTGGGGGCGGCGCGAGCGCGACGTGCGCAACCGCTTCTCGCTGCCGCCGGAGCTGCTGCTCGCCAACCTCGGCGGCACGCCGATGGCGCGGCTGCCGGAGGAGTTCGAGGGCTCGGGGCTGGGCGCCTTCGTCACTTCGCTGTTCGATCCCACGCTGTC
>DASYUP010000578.1:0-5079 GCA_036001185.1 Thermoanaerobaculia bacterium | reverse complement strand
CGCCGAGCCCTGCTTCAGCACCGACTCCACCGGCGCCGCGAACCAGCGGTCGACCGACTGCTGCAGCAGCTCGGTGGCGTAGACGAACAGCAGCAGCACCGGCACCAGCGACAGGCCGACGTAGGTGGCCACCAGCTTGCTGCGGAACTTCGCCCCCAGCAGATGCGCGCGGCGCTCGAGCAGCAGCTTGAAGAGGCTGCGCGCCAGCACGAAGAGCACCGCCAGGATGAGCACGACGTTGATGTACCAGAGGACGAAGAGCAGCAGGCGGTTGGCGATCAGCGCCGACGGCAGGTCGCGGCTGCGCTGCAGCAGGTAGAAGACGACCGACAGGCAGACCAGCAGGACGCCGAGCATCCGCAGGATGAAGCGGGTGTCTTTGCGCCGCCGGCGAAAGGCTTCGAGCAGGCTCATGGCTCGCGGCCGCGGAACTTGCGCGACTCGGCCCAGTCGGTGTTGACGTGCACCGGGATGAAGGCCAGCCAGGTCTTCGACCCCAGCTCGGCTCGCGCCTTGAGCAGCATCCGCTCGTCGCGTCCGACGTCGAGGTCGGCGAGAGCGAACAGCGGCACCCGCTCGAAGCGGGTCATCGCCGACTCGAGCTCGGCGCGGTTGCGGGCGAGGCGCGACTCGACCAGCTTGCCGTCGCGCTTGAAGTTGACCAGGTACTCGTGCGAGACCGCGTTGTACATCGCCACTACCTCGAGGGTGGCGCCGGCGATCTGGTCGTCCCACCAGTGCTTGCGGTCGCGCAGCAGCTCGACCTCGAAGACGAAGCCGGTGGGCAGGCCGCTCTGGATGCGCGCCAGCAGCGGATCGTCGATGGCGCCGGCGAGCTGGAAAGAGACCTGCACCTGGCCGTCGACGACGGTGGGCGCGAGCTCCCGCAGCTCGGCGGCGGGCAGCGAAGTGGCCGGCGCCAGCAGCAGCGCGAGGAGCAGCAGGAGCCGTGGCGGCATGGGCAAAGCCTAGCAGCCGCCGCGGTTTAGGGGGGGCCTCAGAGCGCGGGGAAACCGCGGGGGGGGTGGGGGCGCCCCCTGCCCCTGGAGGGGCAGGGGGAAGGGGGGATAGGGGTGAAAAAAAACCCAGGGTGGGGGTTGGGGGGAGGGGGATGCCGGCTTTGCCGGCGGGGGTGGTGCCCCTAGCCGTGGTCGGAGATCGCCTGCCTCATCTCCTTGTCGAGGGTCTTGCGCTTCTCCGCCTCGCGCTTGTCGTAGAGCTTCTTGCCGCGCACCAGGCCCAGCTCGGTCTTGATCCAGGGGCCCTTGAGGTAGACCTCGAGCGGCACCACGGTGAGTCCCTTCTGCTGCACCTGGCCGAAGAGGCGGTCGATCTCACGCCGGTGCAGCAGCAGCTTGCGGGGACGCTCCGGCTCGTGGTTCTCGCGATTGCCGTGGCTGTAGGCGCCGATGTGCATGCCGACGAGGAAGGCCTGACCGTCGCGGAAGTCGACGTAGCTGTCCTTGAGCTGCACCCGTCCCTGGCGGGCCGACTTCACCTCGGTGCCGGCGAGCTGCACGCCCGCCTCCACCGTTTCCAGCACCTCGTAGTCGTGGCGCGCCTTGCGGTTGCTCGCCAGCGGCGTCACCGCTGCCTTGTCCGGACGCGCCACTGCCGCTACCGAGGGTGCGAGGCCGCCGGATCGCGCTCGCCGGCCCGTCGCTTCTTGCCGCCGGTGTCGCGGATGCGGTCGAGGGCGGTCTGGCCGCCGTATTTGGCGACGATGCGATCGTCGTATTCGTCGGCGACGTTGGCAACGGCGGCGATCGCCCCCAGCAGGCTGCCGCGGTCGAGGGCTCGTCCGAACAGCGTGTGCGAGAGAAAGATGTCGCGCCCGACCAGCGAAAAGGCGCCGAAGGCGAGGTGGTGGTTGAGCTCGAGCAGCCCGAGCATGAGGTCGGGCTCCAGCCGAACGCCCTGCACGCAGTAAGCCATCACCTGCACCATGGTCTCCTCGGGCCCGTAGGGATCGACGGCGATCTCCAGCACCGTGGAGCCGTAGCGGACGTAGAAGTGGCCGTTGTCGGGATCGTGGTAGGGATCCTCGAACAGCTCGCCGAGGTACTCCTCGATCCGCTGATGCGTGTCGCGATGGACGGCATGCGCGAAGTCCATGATGATCTCCCTCCGTCGCCACTCTACAACCCGCCGCAGATGACGCCTTCGCTTGACCCCCCTAGGGAGTCGGCATATCGTCCCCGAGCCCAGGAAAGACGAGCACTTGCGCTGGTGCAGCGCGGGCCAAACGGAGCTCACAGGAGGATGCGATGAGCGGGCGACGCATGAATTCGCTGCGATGGGTGGCCGCGGCCACGATGCTGCTGGCGGCCGGTACGCCGGCCTTCGGCGCCGGGTTCGGGATCTTCGAGCAGGGCACCAAGGCGATGGGGATGGCGGGCGCTTTCACCGCCCAGGCCGACGACCCCAGCGCCCTCTGGCACAACGCCGGTGGTCTCGCTTTCGTCAACCAGTCTGCGGCCTCGGCGGGCGCCACCTGGATCCACAGCACCAAGGCGGATTTCCAGGGCGGGGCGCCCTTCCCGGGCAGCGGCGCCACCGCCGAGCAGAAGGCGCTCTCGGAGTTTCCCCCGCACCTCTACTACGTGGCGCCGATCAACGCCATCTGGAAGTGGGGCATCGGCGTCAACACCCCGTTCGGTCTCACCACCCAGTGGAAGAACGAGAATCAGTTCGCCGGCCGCTTCCTCTCCACCAAGGCGGCGCTGCAGGCCTTCGACGTCAATCCCACCATCGGCTGGCAGATCACCCCCAACTTCGGCCTCGGCTTCGGTGCCCTCGCCCGCTTCTCCAAGGTCGAGCTGAACCGTCACGTCGCCGGCCAGAACCCCTTCACCTTCAGCACCGTCGACATCGCCAAGGTGCACCTGACCAGCGACTTCGACCGCGCCTACGGCTGGAACGTCGGTCTCCTGCACAAGGTGAATCCCAGCTTCTCCTGGGGCCTCTCCTACCGCAGCGCCATCACCGTGGACTATCAGGGTGATGCCCGCTTCACCCAGATCTCCACCGGCAACGCCCAGCTCGACGCCGCCGTGCGCGCCCAGCTGCCGATCGGCGTCAACCTGCCGATCAAGACCTCCATCGATTTTCCCGACATGGCGAGCCTCGGTATCGCCTTCTCCGTCACCCCCAACCTGCTCATCGAGGTGGACGCCAACCGCACCGGCTGGTCGAGCTTCGAGAAGGTGGTGATCAACGGCCGCAGCGCCCAGGCGTCGGCGGTGTTCAACGCCACGAACACGACCATTCCCGAGGAGTGGGACGACGCCAACAACTATCGACTCGGTGTGCGCCTGGGGCCGGCCAACGGCTCGCAGTTGCGCTTCGGCTACGTCTACGACGAGACCCCGCAGGTCGAGGAGTCGGTGAGCCCCCTGCTGCCCGACGCCAACCGCAACGGGTTGACGGTCGGCTTCGGCACCAACGCCCCCGGCTTCAACTGGGACGTGGCCTTGATGTACCTCAAGTTCGACAAGCGGACCCGCAACAGCACGCGGCCGCACGAGCCGATCTATCACGGCACCTACGACACGACCGCGTGGTTGCTCGGCATCACGCTCGGCTGGCGCTAGTCACTCGCACGGCAAGAGTCCCAGGAGGTTTGCCATGAGCCATCGATTCACCCGTTTCGCCGTCGCGGTACTGGCGCTCCTGGCCGTCACCGCGGCACCGCAGGCGGCGCGCGCCGTCGACACCGGCAGCGCCACCTTCAGCAAGTACGTCGCCCTCGGCGACAGCCTCACCGCCGGTTTCTCCAGCGGCTCGATCAACGTCGACTTCCAGTCCAGCAGCTATCCGTCGCTGATCTTCCAGCAGGCCACCGGCCAGGCGCGTACGGCCTTCGAGCAGCCGCTGGTCAGCGCGCCCGGCCTGCCGCCGATCCTCGAGCTCAAGCAGCTGGTGCCCATTCCGGTGATCGGCCCCAAGGGCGGGCAGGGGCAGCCGATCAACCTCACGCTGCCGCGGCCTTACGACAACATGGCGGTGCCCGGGGCGAACGTCCACGACGTGCTGTTCAAGAAGCTGTCGGTGGACGCCAACGATCCCACTGACCTGGTGCTGCGCAAGCAGGGCTTCACGCAGCTCGAGCAGGGGCTGTCGCTGCACCCCACCTTCGTCACGCTGTGGATCGGCAACAACGACGCGCTGAGCGCGGCGACCAACGGCAATCCCGCCTTGCTCACCGATGCGGCGCAGTTCGACGCCGAATACAAGGCGATCGCCAACAACATCGCCGGGTTGGGGGCGAAGATGGCGGTCGCCACCATCCCCGACGTCACCTCGATTCCCTTCGTCACCACGCTGACACGTTTCATCATCAACCCGGCCACCGGGCAGCCGGTGCTGGTGGGTGGCAACCCGGTGCCGCTGATCGGCGTCGACGCGGGCGACTTCGTCCTCCTCAGCGCCACGCGGGCCGAGGCCCTGGGCTTCGGCATCCCGGTCGCCCTCGGCGGTAACGGCCAGCCGCTGCCGGGCAACGTGGTATTGACGCCCAGCGAGGTGGCCACCATCCAGGCGCGCGTGGCGGCCTACAACACCACCATTCGCTCGGTCGCCAGCGACAAGGGAGCGGCGCTGGTGGACGCCAACGCCGTCCTGGCGGACCTCGCCACCCGCGGCATCAACGTCGGCGGCGCGACGTTCACCGCCAAGTTCCTCAGCGGCGGCGTCTTCTCCTACGACGGCGTGCACCCGACGCCGTTCGGCTACGCCTTCATCGCCAACATGTTCATCGACGCCATCAACGCCAAGTTCGGCGGCCACATCCCGGAGGTCGACCTCTTCCCGTTCGTCTTCAAGTCGGCGGGCAAGTCGGTGGGCGCCGACACGCCGCCGTTCTACTTCTCGCCGCTCTGCTGGGACAACCTGCGGACGATCTTCCGCGACACCCAGCCGCAGCCGACGAGGAAGCCGCCACGGCGGCGCGGGCATCACTAGCGGTCGCTCGGCGTACCTGGCTGAGGGAGAAGACCAGAGAGGGAGGGGGAAGCCCCTCCCTTTCTTTGTTCTTGTTGCCGGCTCGGGTTGTTGTGAAGGCGTGTGGCGGATGCTGAC
>DASYUP010000577.1:0-6226 GCA_036001185.1 Thermoanaerobaculia bacterium | reverse complement strand
GGCGCTGCCACCACCGCTGAAGCCGCAACTCCGAATCCGTCTCCCCATCCGAATCCGACTCCCGCTCCCCCTCCGATCTTCACTCCCTATCACGCTCGCTCCCTCGAGCTCCCCAACCGCATCGTCGTCTCCCCCATGTGCCAGTACTCCGCCGAGGATGGTGCCGTCAACGACTGGCACCTCGTCCACCTCGGCAGCCGCGCCATGGGCGGCGCCGGTCTCGTCATCGCCGAGATGACCGACGTCTCCGCCGAAGGGCGCATCACCCACGGCTGCGCCGGCATGTACACCCGCCAGCACGTCGCCGCCTGGACGCGCATCGTCGACTTCGTGCACGCGCGCACGGCGGCGAAGATCGGCGTGCAACTCGCCCACGCCGGCCGCAAGGGCTCCACCCACCACCCTTGGGCCGGCAACGAGGACTACCCCCTGCGCCCCGCCGAAGGCGCCTGGCAGACTCTCGCCCCCTCACCCCTCCCCTACAAGCTCGACTGGCCCCCGCCGCGCGAGATGACCCGCACCGACATCGAGCGCACGACCGCCGACTTCGCCCGCGCCGCGCAGTGGGCCGACGAGGCCGGCTTCGACTGGCTCGAGCTCCACGCCGCGCACGGCTACCTGCTTTCCACCTTCCTCTCGCCGCTCGCCAACCAGCGTCCCGACGACTACGGCGGCAGCCTCGAGAACCGCATGCGCTTCCCGCTTGCCGTCTTCACGGCGGTGCGCGCGGCCTGGCCCGCCCACAAGCCGATCTCGGTGCGACTCACCGCCTCCGACTGGATGCCCGACGGCAGCGGCACCACGCCCGAGGAGTCGGTCGTCTTCGCTCGCCAGCTTGCCGCTCGCGGGTGCGACCTCATCGACGTCTCCTCGGGCGGCAACTCCCCCGACTCACCGGTCGAATACGGCCGCATGTACCAGGTCCCCTTCGCCGACCAGATCCGCCACCAGGCCCGAGTGCCGGTGATGGCGGTGGGCGCCCTGCTCGGCGCCGACCACGCCAACACCGTGCTCGCGGCAGGCCGCGCGGACCTGGCGGTGATGGCGCGCCCCCACCTCGCCGACCCCTACCTCACCGTGCACGCCGCGGCCGCGTATGGCGTCGGCGAGGAGGGCTACTCGTGGCCGGGCCAATACGTGCGCGGCCGGCCGCGGCGGTAGGATCGCCGCCCAGCATGACCGACGCTGACGCGGGTCCGAGCCACTCCTTCGCAGGCGACGATCCGCCCTACGATCCGCCGGAAGACCTCAACCTCGCCGACTACCTGCTGGACGCGCGCGTCCGCGAAGGTCTCGGCGACAAAGAGGCGCTGCGGCTCGACGACCGTTCGCTGACCTACCGCCAGGTGCAGGCGCTCGCCAA
The DNA here is from genome assembly GCA_036001185.1 of Thermoanaerobaculia bacterium. GTDB lineage: Bacteria > Acidobacteriota > Thermoanaerobaculia > Multivoradales > JAIOJS01 > DASYQD01. The sequence goes on along the minus strand of DASYUP010000577.1, from coordinate 4,863 downwards.
CCGCGCCGCCCAGGCGATGGCGCGGCTGGGCCTGCAGCAGGAGGAGCGCGTGCTGCTCGGGCTGCTCGACGGACCGGAGTTCGTCGCCTGCCTGTTCGGTGCGCTGAAGCTGGGCGCCGTGGTGGTGATGGTCAACCCGCAACTCGGCGAGGTCGAGCTCACCGGCATCCTCCACTACTCGCGGGCGCGCCTCGCGGTGGTCGACGCGTCGGTGCTGCCGGTCTGGGAAGCGGCCGGCCGGTCGAGCCCGTGGCTGCGCCGGCTCCTGGTGGCCGGTGACGCCATCGGTGCCCACGGCAATCAACCGCCGCATGCGGCCCTGGCGAGCGCCCTCGCCGACGGCAGCGACGACTTCACGAACGCTCCCACCCACCGCGACGATCCCGCCATCTGGCTCTTCTCCGGCGGCACCACCGGGCGCCCCAAGGCGGTGGTGCAAACCCACCGCTCCTACGCCAACACCACCGAGTGCTACGCCAAGCGGGCGGTGGGGTACTGCGCCGACGACGTGACGCTCGCGGTGCCCAGCCTCTACTTCGGTTACGCCACCGGCTCGAACCTCTTCTTCCCCTTCGCCGTCGGCGCCACCGCTGTGCTCTTCCCCGAGCCCCGCACGCCCGAGCTGCTGTTCGAGAAGCTCCGCCGGCACCGGCCCACCATCCTCGTCAACGTGCCGACGATGGTGAGCCGCATGGTGCAGCACGCCGAGGCCCACCCCGAGCTCCGGGCGCGGGAGGCGCTGGCGTCGCTGCGCTTCGCCACCTCGGCCGGCGAGGCGCTGCCGGTGCCGCTCTACGAGCGCTGGAAGGCAGCCTTCGGGGTCGAGCTGCTCGATGGCCTCGGCACCGCCGAGATGTGGCACATCTTCCTCACCAACCTGCCGGGGGCGGTGCGACCGGGCACGCTCGGCCGCGCGGTACCCGGCTTCGAGGTGCGCGCCTGCGACGAGGACGGGCGCGAGGTGCCGCGCGGCGAGGTGGGACGGCTGTGGGTGCGCGGCGGCTCGCGCGCCATCGCCTATTGGCAGAACCTGCCGCAGACCGCAGAGGCGTTTCGTGGCGACTGGGTGGCGCTGGGCGACCTCGTGAGCATGGACGACGATGGCTACGTGAGCTACTGCGGGCGAGCCGACGACGTCCTCAAGGTGGGCGGCAAGTGGTGCACGCCGGGCGAGATCGAGGCCTGTCTGCTGCAGCACCCGGCGGTCGCCGAATGCGCCGTCGTCGGCGCCGAGGACGAGGCCGGGCTGACGAAGCCGGTAGCCTTCGTCGTCACCGGCGCGGCGCCGCCGGGGCTCGAGGAGGAGCTCAAGGCCTTCGTGCTGGCCCGCCTGGCTGCCTACAAGCACCCGCGGCGCGTGGTGATGGTCGCTGCGCTGCCCCGCACGCACCTCGGCAAAGTGGACCGGGGAAAGCTGCGGGCCCTGGCGCGGGCCTAGGAACGCGGACCCGCGGCGCTCACCGGAGATCTCCCGGGAGCGGACCTTCCCAGTCTGCTAATGAGATATCATTCTCAGTAGCCCCGGCTTCGACTTGCCGGCCGCTCCTTCCACGGGGCCACCCATGCAACGCACCACCCGCCAGCGCGAAGCCATCCGCGCCGCCCTCGAGCTCGCCGGTAGGCCCTTGAGCCCACAGGAGATCCTCGCCGCGGCCCGGGCTGACCTGCCGCAGCTCGGGCTGGCGACCGTCTATCGCACCGTCAAGGGTCTGCTGGCCGACGGGGCCCTCAGGACCGTCGAGCTGCCGGGCACCCCGGCCCGCTACGAGCTCGCGGGCAAGCACCACCACCACCACTTCCACTGCCGGGGCTGCGACGGCGTCTTCGAGGTCGAGGCCTGCCCGACGGGGATCCGCGGCCTGCTCCCCGGGGGCTTCCGCCTCGAGGAGCACGAGATCATCCTCTACGGCCTCTGCGCCGCCTGCGGGGCGAGACGCTGAGCGCCGCCGGGCCATCCGCCGGCCGGCGTGCGACCCTGCGGGTCTTGCCGATCGTCGTCGTGCTCGGCGGCCTCGGCCTCCTGTCGCTGCTCGTCCCCCGACCGCCACCGCATGCGCGCGTCACCGTGGCTGCCACCGTGCCGCCGCAGGCCTGGCTGGTGCGGCGGCTGGGGCGCGACCGGGTCGACGTCGAAGTGCTGCTGCCGCCCGGCGCCTCGCCGCACACCTACGACCCGACGCCGCAGCAGGTGGCGCGGCTGGCCTCGGCGCAGCTGGTGGTCGAGGTCGGGCACCCATCGTTCCTCTTCGAGCGCCGCCTGCTCGACGCGTTGACGAGCCGCCAGCCGCCGCCGCTGGTGGTCGACATGATGAGCGCCGTCGCCGGCGCCAACGGCGAGACCGACCCGCACGTCTGGCTGTCGCCGGCGGTGATGCGCGCGACAGCGCGCCAGGTGAGCGCGGCACTGGTGCGGCTCGACCCCGGCGCGGCACCGTTGTTCAGGCAGCAGCTCGCCGGCGTGCTGGCCGACATCGAGCGGCTCGACGCCGACCTCCACCGCACCCTCGACGGCCTGCCCCGGCGCCGTTTCCTCGTCTACCACCCGGCCTGGGATTACCTGGCGCGCGACTACGGCCTCGAGCAGGTGGCGATCGAGGCGGAGGGCAAGGAACCCAGCCCGCGGCAGCTGGTGGCGCTGGTCGAGCGCGCGCGGCGCGACGGTACCGGGATCGTCTTCGTGCAGAGCGGCTACTACGACCGCCCGGCGCGCGCCGTCGCCGGCGAGATCGGCGCCCGCGTCGTGGCCGTCGATCCCATGGCCGAGGACTGGCCTGCCAACCTGCGACGGGTCGCGGCCCTGCTGCGCGGCGCGCTCGGTGGAGGGGCGAGCGGTGGTTGAGTCGCCGCACGCTCGCGGGTCGCAGTCGCCCTCCGCCGGTGGCGCGCCGGCAGCGGAGCCGCCCCGCGCTCCTCCGCTGCTCGCCCTGCGCGACGCGGTCTTCGCCTACGACGGCGAGCCGATCCTCGACCACGTGACGCTGGAGGTGGGGCGGCGCGATTTCCTCGCCATCATCGGCCCCAACGGCGGCGGCAAGACGACGCTGCTCAAGGTGCTGCTCGGGCTGCTGACGCCGCAGGCAGGGACGGTGGAGCGCTCGCCGGCTCGTGCCGGCGCGCTCGGCTACGTCCCCCAGTTCGCCACCTTCGACCGCGACTTCCCGCTGCGCGTGCGCGAGGTGGTGCAGATGGGGCGATTGAGCCTGCGCGGGCGAGGCCGCCGCTACAACTCGGCCGACCGCATGGCGGTGGCCGCTACGCTCGCCCGCCTCGGCCTGGCGCCCATCGCCGAGAAGCCGGTCGGCCAGCTTTCGGGCGGCCAGCTGCAGCGCACTCTCATCGCCCGCGCGCTCGTCGGCGAGCCCGAGGTGCTGCTGCTCGACGAACCGCTGGCCTCGGTCGATGCCGAGTTCCGTGAGGTGCTGGTGGACACCCTCCGTGAGCTCCACGCCAACCTGCCGATCGTCGTCGTCACCCACGACCTCACACCGTTCGCCGGCGTGGTGCGCCAGATCGCCTGCATGAACCGGCGCCTCCACTACCACCCCGAAGGCCGGCTGACGCCGGAGATGCTCGAGGAGGTGTATGGCTGCCCGGTGGAGCTGATCACCCACGGGGTGCCGCATCGGGTACTGGAGCACCACGACCATGAGTGAGCGACGGTGATGCACGACCTGGCGTACCTGCTGTCGTTCGACTTCGTCCGCCTCGCGCTGGTGGCGGGGCTGCTGGCCAGCCTCCTGTGCGGCATCGTCGGTACCTTCGTGGTGGTCAAGCGGCTGGTGTTCATCAGCGGCGGCATCAGCCATGCTGCTTTCGGAGGTCTGGGGCTCTGCTACTTCCTGGGGGTCGACTACCGCTGGGGGGCCGGTGCCGTGGCGGTGGGGTCGGCGCTGGCGCTCGCCGGCTCCGGACGCACGCGCGGGCGCTCCCATGACGCCGTCATCGGCATCCTGTGGGCGGTCGGGATGGCGGTGGGAATCGTCTTCCTCCACCTCACTCCCGGCTACGCTCCCAACCTGCAGACCTACCTGTTCGGCAACATCCTCACGGTCACCGTCCAGGACGTGCGGCTCACCGCCGGGCTGGTGCTGGTGCTGGTGGTGCTGGTGGCGCTGTTCTGGAAGGAGCTGGTGGCGGTCGCCTTCGACGAGGGGTTCGCCGCCGTCCAAGGGGTGCCGGTGCGGCTGGTGCTCACCGCGTTGATGGTGGCCATCGCCCTCGCCGTCGTCGTCCTCATCCAGCTGGTGGGCATCCTGCTGGTGATCGCCCTGCTCACCATTCCGCCGGCGCTGGCGCTGCGGCTGGTCGACGGCTTCTTCGGGGTCATGGTCACCGCCACCTTCGCCGGCGCGGCGATGACGCTCGGCGGCCTCGCCCTCTCCTACCGCTTCGACTTGCCGTCTGGCCCCGCCATCGTGCTGCTCGGCGCCACCCTGCTGCTGCTGGCCGATCTCTGGCGCCGGGCGGCTCCCAGGCGCGAGCGCCGACTGCAGTAGGATCCCGGCCGCACGATGCGCAAGCCGGCCGGCGACGACCTCGAGGCAGTGCTGTGCGGCTGGGACGGCGAGGCGGTGGTCGCCCGCTTCGACCAGCCGAGCGGCGCCTGGATCTTCGTCGCCCTCCACTCGACGGCTCTCGGCACGCCCACCGGCGGCACGCGCCTGCGCGTCTACGCCTCCCCGGCCGAAGGGCTGCGCGACGCCCAGCGCCTTGCCGAGTCGATGACGCAGAAGTGGGCGACGCTCGAGCTCCCCGTGGGCGGCGGCAAGGCGGTGCTGGCGGTGCCGGGGCCCCTCGCCGGCGCCGCCCGCGAAGGCCTGCTGCGCCGCTACGGCGCGCTCGTCGAGGGGCTGCGCGGCGCCT
>DASYUP010000576.1:0-2932 GCA_036001185.1 Thermoanaerobaculia bacterium | reverse complement strand
GCACAGCGTCGGGCCAATTCAGGGTTGTGGGTGACGAGGATCATGGTCGTCCCGTGACGCAGCGCCATGACCCGCAGCAGCTCGAAGACCTGCTCGCCGGTGGCGGGGTCGAGGTTGCCGGTCGGCTCGTCGGCGAGCAGCAGCGGCGGCTCGAGCAGCAGGGCGCGGCACAGCGCCACCCGCTGGCGCTCCCCACCGGAGAGCTGGTTGGGGAAGTGGTCGAGGCGCTCCTCGAGGCCCACCTCGGCGAGTAGCCCGCGCGCATGGGCGGCGGCGGCGGCGGGATCGCGCCCGGCGATGCGACCGGGCAGCATGACGTTTTCGACGGCCGTGAAGTCGGGGAGCAGCTGGTGGAACTGGAAGACGAACCCCAGGGTCCGGTTGCGGAAGCGGGCGAGGGCGGCACCGGAGAGGCTGGCGAGGTTCTCGCCGGCCACCTCGACAGAGCCGGCGTCGGGATCGTCGAGGCCGCCCAACAGGTGCAGCAGCGTCGACTTGCCCGAGCCCGAGGGACCGACGATGGCGACCAGCTCACCGGGCGCGACCTCGAGGTCGACGCCGCGCAGCACCTCGACGCGGCGGGTGGCGTCGAGGTAGGCCTTGTGCAGGCCGGCAACCCTTACGGGGACGCTCATTCCGGCGCCCTCACCGGCGCAGTGCCTCCACCGGCGACAGCCTGGCCACCCGCTGCGCCACCCACAGGGCGCTGCCCAGCGCCAGCGCCACGGTCACCGCCAGCACCGCCGCGACGTCGGGCAGCTGCAGGCGAAAAGGCAGGTAGTCGAGGAAGAAGACCTGCCCCGGCAGGTGGACGAGCCGGTAGCGGTCGAGCAGCCAGGCACCAAGGCTGCCGAGCAGCGCCCCCGCCGCGGTGCCGAGGCTGGCGAGCAAGAGGCCCAGCCAGAGGAAGGCGAGGCGCAGGCGCTGCGGCGTCGCTCCCATGGTGGCGAGCATCCCCAGCTCGGCGCGCTTGCTGGTGATCACCAGCGCCAGGTCAGCGACCAACGCCATGGCCGCCACCAGGACGATGAGCGACACCGCCACGAACATCACCGACTTCTCGAGCCGCAGGGCGAAGAAGAGCGGGCGGTTGAGCTGCTGCCAGGTGCGCAGCGCGGCGCGCGGCGGCAGCATCGCCTGCACCGCCGGCACCAGCCCCAGAGCGCCGTCGAGGTCACCGGCGGTCACCTCGAGGAAAGTCGCCGGGTTGCCGGCCAGCGGCCGCGCCACTCCCACCGGCAGGGCGATGCGCTCGACCTCCTCGGTGCGCCCGCTGCGGAAGGTGCCGGCGAGCGGCAGGCTGCGCACCCGCGGCTGGGGCCCCAGCGGCGTCAGCGTCGGCCGCGGCGACACCACTTCCACCACGTCGCCCGGGTGAATGCCCCAGCGCGTCGCCAGCGCATCGCTGACGTAGAGCCCCGGCGGACCCCCCTCGGCGCCGGGGAAGAAGCGCGGCACCAGCCCCGAGTAGCCGACGATCTCCACCGGCTGCACCAGGCCGCCGCTGGCCAGCCAGCCGCGGCCGTGCACCGCCTCCTGCACCTCGTTGACGCCGCGCAGACGCAGCAGTCGTTCCTGCAGGGCGGAGACGCTGGTGCCCGGCGGCAGCTCGATCTCGAGGTGTGGCGTGCGCGCCAGCACCTCGCCGCGCAGTGCCTGCTGCAACCCGGCGAGGGCGGAGAGCGCGAGCACCAGGGCGGCGACGCCGAGGCCGATGCCGCCGGCGGCGACGGCGGAAAGGAAGCTGACGAAGGCGTCCTTGCGCGTGCTGCGCAGGTAGCGCAACGCCAGGAGAAGGGGGAAGGGGAGGCGCCAGAGGAGGCTCACCGCTCGCACCGTAGCCGCGAAGGGGCGGAGGGGTCAACCGGGGGCGGGTGGTTCGTCGATGGCGTGGCGTCAACCGGAGATGGCCGGCCCACCGCCGTTACGCTTCGCGGCGCGCCCCTGAAGGTCGGCGAGCACGTCCTCGATCTGCTCGAGTGCCGAGCGCAGGTCGTCGGCGATCTCCGCCGCCAGCACGTGCGGCTCTGGGAGGCTCGCCGCGTCCTCCAGTCTCTCGTCGCGCAGCCAGAAGACGTCGAGGCTCGCCTTGTCGCGCGCCACGATCTCCTCGTAGCCGACGACGCGCCAGCGGCCGTCCGGTGTCTCCGGCGACCAGGTCGACCGCCGCTCGTGGCGATTGTCGGCGCGATAGAGCGTCACGAACTCGTCGAGGTCGACACGCGCCAGACGGTTTTGCTTGAGCGTGAAGTGCACGTTGTCGGGCACGATCACCGCAGCACGCCCGTTGGTCTTCAGCAGGCTCACCACGTGCTACACGAAGTTGAGCTGCTTGTTGCTGGTGGTGGCCCAGAAGTCCTGGCGGCTGCAGGTGACCGCTTGACGGTCCGTCTCCCCTTCCTCGTTGACGACGGTGATCGACGACTTCTTGCCGAAGGGCGGATTGGTCAACACGACGTGTGCCCTTCGGGTGAGGTCGAGGCGGCCACGCTGCACGTTCGCTACGCGGAGATAGGGCTCGACACGCACACGATCGCCGGGTTGCCGCTTCTTGCCCTTCTGAATGCCGCCTTGGATTCCCGCAAGCTGATCGAGGCAACTCCAGCACCACCCCTCCGGCAGCTCGGGCAGGTTGCTCTCGTCGGGCACCGCGGGCTCCTCGTAGCGCCCCTTCCTTCTTCCCCTACCCAGCTCTTCCTCTTCCCAGCGCCGGCGGCGTTCGCGAAGGATGAGCTCGAGCAGCACCGAGGCAGGCTGGTAGTCGCGGCCCTCGGCGCGCGCCAGCTCGGCCTCGGTGGGCACCAGCCGCCCCTCGACTGCCGCCTGCAGCACCGAGGCGCGGTAGCGCTCGAGGTTGGCCTCGACGCGTCGAAGCGACTCGGCCGCTGCGTCGAGGCGGGTGAGGTAGGAGTCCAGTGCGTCGACGATCGGC
>DASYUP010000575.1:0-5103 GCA_036001185.1 Thermoanaerobaculia bacterium | reverse complement strand
GGTCGAGCAGCTGCTGGGCCTTCTCGGGCAGCTGCGGCCGGCGCACGAAGAGCTGCAGCTTGCCGCGGCCGTCGTCGAGGTCGAGGAACATCACCTTGCCCTGGCGGCGGATGCCGCGCAGGCGGCCGGGCACGCGGAGGTGCTGGCGATTGGTCTCCAGCTCCTCGGCCGAACGCTCGTCCCAGCGCGCGTGCACCTCGCTGGGCGCGAAGTCGTGGGCGAAGGCGTGCGGGTAGAGCTCGACGCCCTGCCGTCCCAGCTCCTCGAGCTTGCGGCGGCGGTTGTGGATCTGTTCCTGCAGCTCGGACATGGTCGCGGCCGACCCTACACCGTCAGCGCCGGGTCGACCAGCACCCGCTCGAAGAGGCGCCGCAGGTGCGCCGCCGCCGCCTGCCCCGCCGCCAGCACGTCCTCGTGCACCAGGGGCTCGCTCACCATGCCGGCGCCGTAGTTGGCGGCCAGCGAGAGGCAGGCGCAGCGCACTCCCATGTGGCGGGCGGCGATGACCTCGAGCACCGTCGACATGCCCACCAGGTCGGCCCCCAGCGTGCGCATCATGCGCACCTCGGCGGGCGTCTCGTAGGTCGGCCCGGCGAGCCCGCCGTAGACGCCCTCGGCGAGCTGCAGGCCGATGGCGGCGGCGTGGCGGTGCAGCAGCGCCCGCAGCCGCGGATCGTAGGCGTCGACCATGTCGGGGAAGCGCGGCCCCCACTCCTCCGGCGGCGTGCCGCGCAAGGGGTTGAGCCCGGTGAGGTTGAGGTGATCGGTGACGAGGGCGAACCCGCCCGGCGGCACGCGGTCCGATACCGTGCCGGCGGCGTTGGTGAGCAGCAGGACGCGGGCGCCGAGCAGGGCGGCGAGCCGCACCGGAAACACTGTCTGCGCCGCCGTGTAGCCCTGGTAGCTGTGCAGCCGGCCGCGGAAGTAGGCGATCGGCGCCGGTCCTTCCGGCAGCAGCACCTCGAGCTCCAGCGGGTGGCCGACGATGGCGTGCACCGGCCAGGGGATAAAGCGCTGCAGCGGCTGCCGGCCGGTGCTCGGTAGGTCGAGGTCGACCGCCAGCCCCGAGCCGGAGATCAGCGCCACCTTCGGCGCCGGCCACCCTCCGCCGCGCCACGCCGCCGCCGCCGCGCGCAGCTCCTCCTGCCAGTGCTGCATGGCGCCTAGGGCTTGTAGAGCAGCAGCCAGAGGCCCGAGGTCTCGCGCATCAGGCGCATCTTGAGCACCAGCAGGTCGCGCGCCTCCTCGCCGCTGCCCGCCAGCACCGCCTGCTCGATCTCGTGGCCGAAGCGGTGGATGAAGAGGTCGGCGAGGCGGGCGGTGTCGCGGCCGCGGCCGAACACCGGCGCATCGCGGGTCACCGAGGTGTCGTCGAGGATGCCGCGGATCTCCTCGATCTCCTCCTGGCTGCGCGCCCGCAGCGCCGCCGCCCACAGCACGAAGCTCTCGAGCTCGCGGTTGACTCCGTCGCCCTGGTGGCCGAGGCGACGGAAGGCGACGATCTCGCGCGCCTCGAGACGGAAGGGAAAAAGCTCGGGCGAGAAAGCCGCCACCTTGGCGCTCACCTCCGAGGGGATGCCCTCGAGGGCGCTGAGCAGGCGGCGGTGGTACGCCGTCAACTGCTCCTCGCCCCAGCCGGAGAACGGTGGCAGCGCGCCGCTGCCCGGCGGCATCGCCGCAGCGGCACTGGCGGCGGCGGCCTCCTCACTCACCCCCTCGGAATGACTGGGCTCGCTGAACAGCTGGTCGCTCTCCTGGATGCCGGTGAGGCGCGGGATCAGGGTGCGCACGTGCTGGCGCAGGCGCCGCAGCTCGTCGAGCGACAGCGTCTCGTTCTGCAGGTTCTTCTCGAACTGCTCCACCTCGTCGCGGAAGGCCGAGAGCTCGAGGTCGAGCTGGGTATCGACGGCCACCACCCGCTCGAGCTCGAAGATGCGCTGGTAGTCGGCGACGATGCGCTGCTCCTCGCGACGATAGAGCTGCTGGATGTGGTTGCGCAGCGCCAGGTTGGTCTCGACGATGGCCAGCTGCAGGTCGGGCTGGAAGAAGAGCCGAGCGAGCTGGAACTTGTAGCGCCGGTACTCGGCGATCAGCTCGCCGTCGATGAGCTGGTCGAAGTTGTCGGCCTGCAGCATGCCGCGGCGCAGGTCGTCGATGTGCTTGCGGCGCTCCTCGATCTCAAGCTCGTCGACGGCACCACCGCCAGCCAGCTGCCAGAGGCCGCTGAAGATCTGCCGCACCTTGCTGCGCTCCTGCAGCGCCCAGGGCCCGTGCGGACCCTGCGCCTCCTCGCACAGCTTGGTGATCAGGAAGTCGAGCTTGTCGTGATGGTCCTGCCCCCAGTCGAGGGCCGGTCGTAGGTAGAGGTAGAACTTGACCAGTTGGATGAGGATGCTGTCGTTGTAGTTGCGCACCCGCTGGAAGAACATGCGCAGCTGCGAGGGGACGATCTTGGCGTCCTCGCCGAGCAGCCAGCGGTTGAGGTCCTGCAGCCGCCGGTCCACCATCTCCAGCTCGTTCTTGACCCGGTCGGTGGAGCTGGCGGTGAGGTGCTGCGACACCTCCTTGAGCAAGCCGTAGACGGCCTGGAACTCGGTGGCGTACTGCGCCAGCTCGCCACCCCCCGAGAGCTTGTGCAGCCCTTGCAGGAACTGGTGGAACGTCCAGGACGACTTGAAGCGGTCCGAGATGTCGATGTAGCGCTTGTGCAGCGCGCTCAGCTCTTGGACGGTCATGGCTCGACCTTGGCTCGGACTGGCCCGATACCGGGTTCGTTTCGCACGATTCTAAGAGACAATCCGCCAAATGCCGAGCGCCACCCCCGCCATGCCCGCTCCCCGGGTGCTGATCAGCGCCGACGACCTGCAGCGTCGGGTGGCCGAGCTGGCCGCCCGGATCGACCGCGACTACGCCGACAGCGACCGCCTGATCTGCGTCGGCGTGCTCAAGGGATCGGTCTTCTTCCTCGTCGACCTGGTCAAGCGGCTGACGGTGCCGGTGGCCATCGACTTCTTCCAGACCGCCAGCTACGGTGGCGGCACCAGCCCCGGCGAAGTGCGCATCCGCAAGGATCTCGACCTGCCGGTGCGCGGGGCCGACGTGCTGCTCATCGAGGACATCGTCGACACCGGCTACACCCTGCGCACCATCCTCGACCTGCTGCGCTGGCGCGGCGCCCGCACGGTCAAGCTCTGTGCCCTGCTCGACAAGCACAGCCAGCGCCAGGTCGAGGTGCCGATCGACTACTGCGGCTTTCCCATCGACAACCTGTTCGTCGTCGGCTACGGGCTCGACTACGCCGAGCGCTATCGCAACCTCCCCTACGTCGGAGTGATGGAGGAGAGCAGATGATCGACACCCACAAGACCGACCGCGCCCCCGCCGCCATCGGCCCCTACGCGCAAGCGGTCTCGGCCGGCGGCTTCCTCTACACCTCGGGCCAGATCCCGCTCGACCCCGAGAGCGGCGAGATGGTGGGCGGCGACTTCGAGGCGCAGGCGCGGCGGGTGCTCGCCAACCTCGAGGCGGTGCTGGCCGCCGCCGGCTGCGCCTTTGCGGATGTCGTCAAGGCGACCGTCTACGTCGTCGACCTCGCCGACTTCCCCAAGCTCAACACCCTCTATGCGGAGGCCATGGGCGGCCACCGCCCGGCGCGGTCGACGGTGCAGGTGGCGGCGCTGCCCAAAGGGGCGCTGGTCGAGATCGACCTGGTGGCGAAGCTGCGCTAGAGGCTTCGCTCAGTACCGCTTGGTGAACCAGAAGGACTGGCCGTGGCGCAGCGGCGCCGGCGCGGCCAACGGCTGGAAGACGGCCTCCAGGCGCTGGCGCAGCGACGGCTCCTGGCAGACGTAGGCGTTGGGCAGGATGACCTCGTACCGCTCGGGAGCGGCCAGCAGGCAGGCCGCCAGGACGTACTGCTCCGAGTAGTGCCGCGGCGCCCACTCGGCCGGGTGGTCGGCCGGCCAGTAGATGTCGTGGATCTGCACCAGGACTCCCGGCGCCAGCCGCGGCAGGACCTCGAGAAAGAAGACGGCGACGTCGGAGCTCATCCCCACTCGGTGCGAGCCGTCGAAGAACAGCACGTCGCCCGGCGGCAGCGCCTCGTAGACCTCGGCAGGGGCGTCCTCGAGCCCGCTGCGGATGACGGTGTCGCAGAGAGCGTCGATCTCCGCTCGCGGCTGCGGGTCGATCGAGACGACGCGCGTCGCGGCGCCGCGCCCCCGCAGGGCCGCGTGGGCGAACTTGGTGGATTCGCCCGAGCCCACTTCGAGGTACGTGCCGGGAGCCCGAGTGGCGAGCAGGTACGACAACGACACGGCGTCGAGCGCCGGCAGGAAGTCGTTGGCCCAGAAGGGTGCTCCCGGGCCCACCTCGGCGGCCGAGACCGCTAGCCCTGCCATCTCCGGGGCGTAGCGCGCCAGCTCGTCGAGCAGCTCGGCGTACGCCGGCTGGCGCGCCGCGAGGATCGACTCGAGCTCGCCGTGCCAGGGCCGCCCATGGCCGTAGCGGGGAGTGGGATTGGTCGGGTAGTCGAGCGGCCAGCTCACCGCCCCAGTGTCAGCCCATCGGGAGGCGGTGGGCAAGAAATGGCCCGGCAACCAGGCTGCCGGGCCCAAGCGAACCTGCTGCCGGCGGCGCGAAGCTGACGCCGGCCCCTCCAAACGTTGAGATCGCCACGGGCGCTGCGCGCCCGCTCCCCGTTGAGATCGCCATGGGCGCTGCGCGCCCTCGCGATGACACTTCGGCTGGGCGGGCCCGGGACGGGCCCGCCCAGCCTGAGTGTCAGAACTGCGACCAAAGGAATTGGTTCGTCACCTCGTGGTGGTACATGACCTCGGCGGCCTTGATGTTGACGCCCAAGGCCTTGGGGCAGCGCTCGGCCTGCATCAGCTTGAGCTCGGCGAACTTGCCGTGCACCTCCTCGCCCATCACTTCCTGCATGAAGCGGCTGCCCTTGAACAGGCGGATGGCGTCGTAGATGTTGTCGGGCAGGAAGCGCGTGCGCGGCCGCTTGCCCTCGCCGTCCTCGTCGTTCAGCGGCCCCTCGAGACCGGTGCGGATGAGGGTGTAGATCGCCAGGTAGGGGTTGGCGTCGGGGGCGAT
>DASYUP010000574.1:0-10373 GCA_036001185.1 Thermoanaerobaculia bacterium | reverse complement strand
AGGGGTCGCTCGGCGATCCCCTGAACCCACAAGGAGCTCGGTAAGCCATGCGCACACGCAAGGTCCTCGGTCTGCTGGCGGTGTTGTCGTTGACCTCCGCGGTCGCTCTGCGGGCCGCCGAAGGAGAGGACAAGGAGAAGGGGGAGCGGGACAAGGGCAAGGCGGCGGCGGAGTCGCCGGCGCCGCGCAGCTTCGTCACCCAGCACCACCTGCAGGCCGGCGGCACCGACCTCGCCTACACGGCGACCGCCGAGGACGTCTACCTCAAGGACGCCGACGGCAAGCCGACCGCCGACTTCTTCACCATCTCCTACACCAAGAACGGCGTCGCCCACCTCGAGGAACGGCCCATCACCTTCGTCTTCAACGGCGGCCCGGGCTCGGCCTCGATCTGGCTCCACTTCGGCCTCGTCGGGCCGCGGACGGTGGACATCCCCAGCGACGCCGGCGATCCGGGCGCGCCGCCGTACCGGCTGCGCGACAACCCGTGGACCATCCTCCGCGCCACCGACATCGTCTTCGTCGACCCGGTGGGGACCGGCTACAGCAAGGCCGCCGGCGACAAGAAGGACAAGGACTTCTGGGGCTACGACGAGGACGCCGACTCGGTGGCGGAGCTCATCCGCACCTTCATCACCATTCACAACCGCTGGAACTCACCGAAGTACATCCTCGGCGAGAGCTACGGCGGCATCCGTACCGCCATGCTGGTGCCGCGCCTGCAGCAGCGGCTCAACATCGGCCTCAACGGGCTGATCCTCATCTCGCCGGCCATCAACATGGGGACGCTGCCGTTCGTCGTTGGCGGCAATGACCTGCCCTTCGCCACCGACCTGCCGGCGCTGGCGGCCACCGCCTACTACCACAAGAAGCTTCCCGACGCCTGGCCGAGCCAGCAGGCGCTGCTCGACGAGGCGCAGGCCTTCGCCGGCGGCGACTACCTGCAGGCGCTCTTCAAGGGCGACGCCATCAGCGCCGCCGAAAAGGACCGCATCGCCGACAAGCTTCGCCGCTACACCGGTCTGTCGAAGCAGTACATCCTGCGCAGCAACCTGCGCATCTACATGCCGCGCTTCACCAAGGAGCTGCTACGCGACGAGGGCAAGTCGATCGGCGGCCTCGACGGCCGCTACGCGCAGGACGAGCTCGACGACGTCGCTGCCTTCCCCGACGGCGATCCCTTCGACGCCAAGACCGGCCCCATCTACGTCGCCAACTTCCAGAGCTACCTGCGCAACGACCTCAAGGTCGACCTGCCGCAGCGCTACGTCCCCTCTAACGGCGACGCCAACGAGAGCTGGAAGCGGCCGGAGGGGCGCAACGGCGCCTTCGCCGGCTACGTCGACGTCACCGAGGGGATGGCGCAGGGGACCAAGGACAACGAGGCGCTGCGCATCTTCTGCGCCGCCGGCTATCACGACCTGACGACCTCCTACTTCGCCACCGAATACATGCTGCGGCACAGCGGCATCGACGAGAAGCGGATGACCATCAAGACGTACCCCGGCGGCCACATGATGTACCTCTACCAGCCGTCGCTGCAGGCGCTGTCGAACGACATCGTGGGGTTCATCCAGGCGGCGGCGGCGCCCGCCGCCGCGGCGGTGGTGAAGACCGCCAGCCCCTGACGGTCCTGCCGGCGGGCATGCCGCGGGCGCCGGTGGCCACAGTCATAGCGGATGGCTGTCGGGCCCGCTACCCTCAGCCGGTGAATCGCGCACCGCGGCCGCTCCTCCGGCCGCGCCTCCTGATCCTTCAGTAGGGAGCGACGGTCCACACCCGGCCGTCGATCTCGGCGCCCATCCCCTCGCTCTTGAGGATGACGTAGAGAGCCTGGTCCCAGGGTACGTCGTGCAGCTCGACGGTGACCGTCCCCTGCACCTGCGGGCTCAGCACCAGGTTCATGCCGGCGAGGCGGGCGAACGAGCGCAGCACCTCGGGGAGCGGGGCATCGCGCAGGCTGAGGCTGATGGGGAAGCCCTTCCAGCGGCTGGGCGCCCCGCCATTCGGCTGGCCGAGCTCGATCACCCCGTGCTCGCCGAGCGACACGGCGCGCGGGCGGGCGGTTTCGGCCGCCGGCGCCGGCGGCTGCGGTGTCGCCGGAGCGGCCGTGGCGGAGCCGGGTCGAACGACGGTCACCGGCATCATCGGCGCCGGTGCCGCCGCCGGCTCCTCGCCCGTGGCGTTCGCGCGGCCGGCCTGCCGGGCATCGCCGGCGTGCTTGGCCGCGTGGCTCTTGCCCTCCTTGGCCGGGTGGACGCGCGTGGAGGTGGCGGCGATGGCGCAGAGCGGTACCAGACCGAGCAGGAGGGCGAGCCGGAGAGCGAAGCGAGCACGGACGTTCGTCATGATGGAGCTCCTCGCCGAGGTGCCTGTGGGTGCCCCTCGATTCTAGCCCGCGGTCCACTGCCCCGGTGCTAACGTCCTCGCGGTGGGTGGCATGTACCTCTTCGGAGTCCACACCGTCGACAACGGCGGCATCCACATGGCTGCCCGGAGGGCGGCGGCGGCCGGCGCCCGCGCGCTCCAGCTCTTCACCGCACCGCCGCGTTTCTACGGCGACAAGGCCTCCATCCAGCCGGCGCGGGTGGAGCGCTTCCACGCCGTGCTCGCCGCGGTGGGGATCGAGCCCGAGCACGTGATGGTGCACGGCGCTTACGTGCTCAATACCGCGAGCCCCGAGGAGGAGAAGCAGGCGCGCTCCGCCGCCGGCCTGCGCCGGGAGCTCGAGCGTTCCACCATGCTGCGCGCCGGCGCCGTCTGCTTCCATCCCGGTTCCGCCGGCAGCGGCGGCGACCGCGCCGCCGGCATCGGCCGGGTGGCGGCGGCGATCACCGCCGCCCTGCGCGCCGTCGACGGTCCCACCCGCTTGCTGGTGGAGAACACCGCCGGCGCCGGCGCCACCATTGGCCGCACGGCCGAGGAGGTGGCGGCCATCCTCGCCGCCGTGCCGCGGACGCTGCGGGCGCGCACCGGCTACGGCCTCGACACCTGCCATCTCTTCGCCTCCGGCTACGACCTGCGCGCGCCGGCGGGCCTGGCGGCCGCCCTCGACGAGTTCGAGCAGGCGACCGGCGAGGCGCCGGCCTTCTTCCACCTCAACGACAGCGAGGGGGATCTCGGCAGCAACCGAGACCGCCATGCCCTTATCGGCGAGGGCAAGCTGGGAGTGGAACCGTTCCGCCGGCTGCTCGCCGACCGCCGCAGCCGCGGCGTGCCGCTCATCCTCGAGACGCCCGAGGTCAACGTCGACGTCGCCGCCGACGACCCGACGCCGGACCCCTGGGACGTGCGGATGTTCGAGCTGCTGCGCGACCTCGCCGACGGCCAGGCAGCCTGACGGTCGGGATGCGGGGCGCTACCTGCCGGTGTCGAGCGGCACGGCGCCCTCGCGGGGTGCCTGCGAGTCCTCGAAGGCCTCGAGCGCCAGCCGGTAGTAGTCAGGCACGACGCCGGCGTTGGCCAGGATGGCGGCCACTCGCCGCTCGAGCTCCTCGTGCGAGTAGAAGCGATGGTCGTGGTGCACCGGATCCCCCTCACGATAGAGGAAGAAGTGAGCTTCGCGCGGCAACTCCTTGTCCGTCGCCACCTGCCAGTGCACCGTCACCTTCGCCACGGTTTTCAGGGCCCCCCACCGGACGCACCAACAGAGAGGTACCAAGCAGCGAACATGCCACAGCAGAAGGAGTCCACTAAGGCGAGTGAAGCGAGCCGGTTGACCAGAATGGCAGCGGGGACCGGCTCCCGCCCAGGTGAACGAATCTGTTACCAACGGGTACGATAATGCCGACAGGCCGCGGCCGCAAGGAGCCGTCGCCGGATCCCCATCGAGCTCAGCCGCCGGGAGGGCCCGCCGCCGCCGGCGCCGTCAGCTCGCGCAGCGCCGGGATGAGCTCGGCCTGCAGGGCAGCCACCGTGGGGAAGCGAGCCTCGGGGTCGCGCGCCAGGCACCGCTGCAGCGCCGCTTGCAGGCGATCGGCGCCGGCGAAGGCGCCGTTGAGCCGGAAGCTCCCCGCGCCGATGGCGTGGAGGATCTCGCCGGGGTCGCTGCCGGGGAAGGGGCGGTCGCCGGTGAGGCTCTCGACCGCCAGCACCCCGAGGGCGAAGACGTCGCTGCGCTCGTCGACTTCGCCGCCAATGAGCTGCTCTGGGGCCATGTAGCTGAAGGTGCCCACCAGGGCCCCGGGCGCGGTGAGGCCGGCGGTCGCCTGCAGCGCCGTCGAGCGCACCTTGGCGACGCCGAAGTCGAGGATCTTGACCGGGCCATCGCGACGGTCCGCGGCGGCCCCCGCCGCCGCGTCTTCGGTCGTATCGAGGCGGGTGATGAAGATGTTGGCCGGCTTGAGGTCGCGGTGGATGATGCCGGCGCGGTGGGCGGCCTTGACACCCTCGCACACCTGGTCGAGCCAGCCGGCGACGCGCACCGGATCGAGCGCTCCGCCGTCGCGGATGGCGGCCAGCAAGGTGGTGCCGGCGAGCAGCTCCATGACCAGGAAGGAGTTGCCGGTGCCGGTGGTGCCGTAGTCGTAGACGGTGACGATGTTGGGGTGGTGGAGCGAGGCGGTCAGCCGCGCCTCGACCTCGAAACGGCGGGTGGCCTCCTCGCCCAGCAACGCGCCATGCAGCACCTTGACCGCCACCTGGCGACCGAGATGGAGGTCGCGGGCGGCGAAGATCGCCCCCATGCCGCCGCGCTCGAGCTTGCGATCGAGGCGGTAGCGCCCCATGATCACCCGCTCCACCGGCAGCGACGGGGTCAGCTCGGCGCCGTCCTCGGGACACAGCTTCTCACTGGCGTCGTAGCAACGGCCGCACAGCGGGCACTCGTGCACCAGCTGCAGCTCCTGCTCGCCCAGCCGCGCCAGCACCTCGCGCTGCACCTTCTGGCTCTGCTCGACGCGGTCCTTGAGGCGGGCGTTCTCGTAGACCAGCGCGATCTGATTGCTGAGCGCCTGCAGCAGCGCGCGGTCGTGCGGCGTGTACGGCTCCTCCGACTTCTTCTCGCCGAGCACCAGCAGGCCGAGCAGGCGATGGTCGCGGCCGATGAGCGGCACGATGAGACGGGCGGCGAGGCGGTCGAGCCAGGCCTGCTCGTCGGGCGGCAGACCGGCCAGGTCCTCGGGGTAGTCGACCGCCTTGCCGTAGGCCTCGACCAGCCGCAGCAGCATGCTCTGCTCGGGGATCTGCTCCTCGCGCGGCGCCACGCCGGTGGAGTGGCCGAGGGTGAGGTCGCGCGAGTGCCGCTGGCGGTAGAAGACGTGCGTGCTCTTCGGGTGGAAGGCCTCATGCAGATCGGTGGAGACGACGCGGGAGACGTCGCCGATCGAGCTCACCCGCTGCACCTCGTCGGTGAGCGAGAGCAGGATCTGCTCCTGGCTGCGCGCCTCGCGGGCGAGGAGATAGAACACCGCCACCGGGAAGAACAGCAGCAGGGCGTTCCAGGTGACGTCCTGCCAATACATCGGCACCCAGCGATCGAGCAGGCGGGTCACCGAGAGGACGACGAGGATCCCCCAGGGCAATAGGCCGATGGCCAGCCAGCCGGCCTGCTGGCGACCCTTGGCCTCCGGGTAGGCGCGCGCCTGGCGGGCGAGCAAGGCCAGGACCGACACCACCCACAACGGAAAGACCACCCAGGTGAGCCATTCGAAGATCCGGTCGCCGGCCCACGGCAGCGGGCTGCGGTGGAAGTGCTCGAGCAGGTAGGCGACGGCGACGAAGCCGAAGCTCAGGAGGCCGACGCAATAGAAGACCGGGATCGCCCACGGCCACTTGCGCAGCCAGCGCTGCTTCTCGGGGATGACCGAGACGAGGTGCAGGTGCGCCCCCATCTGGAAGCCGTTGAGCAGCAGGCTAACCGGCAGCATCAGCGAAGCGGTATCGCGGATCTCCGGCAGCGCGATCTCCGCCGCCACGGCGATGGCGAAGAGGAAGAGCAGTCGCGCCCGCAGGTAGCCGGGCCGCTTGAGCAGCGCCAGCGGCCCGATGGCGAGGTAGCCGAGGACGACGAGGACGTTGACGGCGAAGGCGAAGAGGGGGAAGCGCGCTCCCGGGTGGATGACCACCTCGAGGTGCCGGCCGCCGCGCTCGATGCCGTAGACGACGCGGCCGTGGGACGCCTCCATGATGGGATCCATCTGCGAGGTGTCGGTGATGGGGCGACCGTTGAGGCTGCGCACGAGGTCGCCGACGCGCAGGCCGCCCGCCTCGGCCGGCAGGCCGGGCACCAGCTGGGTGACGCGGATGAGCCCCGGCTGGTCGGGGGGCTCCTCGAGGTAGACCCCGACCTGGCGTTGCGAGAATTGATAGAGGTCGACTGCCTGCAGTACGAGCAGGGTCAGGACCAGCGGGACCAGACCGAGGGCGGGGAGCAGCTCGGTGCGACGGCGAAGCGACAACTTGGTCGATTCCGGCGGGAAATCTGCGTTCCATTGTACTCGGCCTGCCGTCCGGCCCGCCCGGCCTGCCGATCCCACGAACGGCGAGCGGATCGGCTAGGCTTATGTATGGACGGCGGCGGCGGCGCGCGCCACGGCACGCCGGTTGCTTCGTACGGACCCCGCGCACGGTGCGGGGAGGGGAGGCCGGAGTGAGCAGCTGGCTGCGGGCACGGTACAGCGTGTATGCCAAGTTCTACGATCTCGGCCCCGGCTTCGACGAAGAGCGGCGACGCGCCATCGCGTCGCTCGACCTCGAGCCCGGTGAGCGGGTGCTGGTGCCGGGGATCGGAACGGGGGCGGACCTGCCGTTGCTGCCGGCCGCGCTGGAGGTTCTGGGCGTCGATCTGACGCCGGCCATGCTGGCGCGGGCGCGTGCCCACCAGCGGCCGGGCGTCGAGCTGCGGGTGATGGACGCCCAACGGCTGGAGCTGCCCGATTGCGCGTTCGACGCCGTGCTGTTGCATCAGCTGCTCGAGGTGGTGACCGACCCGGTGCGGTGCCTGGCGGAGGCCGCGCGCGTGCTGCGCCCGGGCGGCCGGCTGTCGGTGTTCGACAAGTTCCTTCCCGACGACGACCCGCCCTCGCCCTGGCGGGCAGCGCTCGCCCGCGCCGTCGACTACCTGTTCACCACCCCGAAGCTGCGCTTCGGCGAGCTGCTCGAGAGCTCGCAGGCGCCGCTCTCGTTGCAGCACGAGCTGCCCTGCGCTTCGCCCTTCCGCATCCTGCTTCTGCAGCGGCACGCGGCGGCGGGACAGGGCCGTCTGCGGCGCGCCGCCTCCTGACGCGCGCCCTGGCGATCTCGCTGCTGCTGGCGCTCGCCGGCGGCGCGCGGGCGACGACGGGCGAGCCGGTCTTCCGCCTGCCCGCCGGGGTCGAGCCGCTGCCGCTGACCGACGTGCTCGCCCTCACCCCTGAGATGCGGGCCTGGGCGCACGCGCAGGTGCCGGCCTCGCTGCCGCCGATCGACCGCCTCGACCTGCTGGTGAAGCGGCTGCAGGCGAGCGATGGCGCCGCCTTGCACTATGACGCGTGGTTCAACGCCACCGCGGCGGAGGCGTTCGCCGCCCGGCGCTTCAATTGCCTCGCCTTCTCGCATCTCATGGTGGCGATGGCGCGCGAGCTGGGTCTCGAGGCCTACTATCTCGAGGCGCGCAATCGCGAGCGCTACGGCCGGGAGGGGGACCTGGTGCTGCTCGCCGGCCACGTCACCGTGGGCTGGGGAGCGGGCGTGCAGCGCTGGGCGGTGGAGTTCGGCCAGGAGGCACGGTTGGACAACGTACACGTGGTCAAGATCGCCGACCAGCGGGCCCTGGCGCTGCATTACACCAACCTCGGCGCCGAGGCGCTGCGCCAGGGGGACCCGACGAGTGCCCTCGCCGCCCTGGCGACCGCGGTGGAGGTCGATCCGAGCGCCGGGCCAGCCTGGGTGAACCTCGGCGTCACGCTGCGTCGTCGCGGCGACTCCATCGGCGCGGAGGCCGCCTATCGTCGCGCCATGGCAACCGAGCCCAACCTGCTGCCGCCCTACGCCAACCTTTACGCGCTGCTGCGTGTCAGCGGCCGCGCCAAGGAATCGGCGGCGCTGCTGGCGGAGATCGCCCAGCGGCCCAACCGTGACCCCTGGCTGCTGCTGGCCATGGGTGACGAGTGCCTGGCGGCGCGCGACTATGCGGGCGCCGAGCGATTGTTCCGCCGGGCCCGCTCGCTGGCCTCGGACGAGGCCGCGCCCGCCGCCGCGCTCGCCGCGCTGGCGCTCGCTCGGGGGGATCTCAAGGCGGCGGGGAAGTGGGCGCGTCGCGCGGCGGCCATCGACCCGCACGAGCCGCGCCTCGTACCGCTGCGCGGGCCGCTGGGGATGCCCCCGGCGCCGCCCGCTGCCGCCGTGGCGCGGCCGGCGCCGTCGCCGGGGCCGTCGCCGGTGCTGATCCCGCCGACGCCGAACTGAAGCTCGAGACACGCGCTCCCGCGTCTCCGGGGAGGCGTCGCTCGTCAGTCATTCCGCGCGGGCCGTCGGCGGCCTCTCGTCATCCCAGCGCGGCGAGCGCGTCGATCACCTGCTGGTCGTGCTCGCGCACGTCGACCTTCTTCCACGCCTTGCGCACCACCCCGCCGCCGTCGATGAGGAAGGTCGAGCGCTGGATGCCCATGGTCTTCTTGCCGTAGTTGTTCTTCTCGCGCCAGGCCCCGTAGGCCTCGGCTACCTGGTGGTCTGGGTCGGCGAGCAGCGGGAAGTCGAGCGCAAACTTGTCGCGGAAGGCGGCGTGGCTGGCGACGCCGTCGGGGCTCACGCCCAGCACCAGGGCACCGCGCGCCGCCAGCTCGGGCCGCCGGTCGCGGAAGGCGCAGGCCTCGACCGTGCAGCCGGGAGTGTCGTCCTGCGGATAGAAGTAGAGGACGACGGGGCGGCCGCGTTGGGTCGAGAGGCGCACCGGCTTGTCCTTGTCGTCGAGCAGCTCGAAGTCGGGGGCAGGCTGCCCCTCGGCGATCCATTCAGCCATCGCGATCTCCTTCGACCCGGTTTCGTCAACCGACCCGATTTCGTTCAACCGAGTCCGCGCCCCGGTCACTTCCCGCGGCGCAGTCTAGTACGCTCGTTGCAGGGAGGGACGACGATGGAGGCGACGAAGCCCGCTGGCGGCGATGCCGCGCTGCGCGCCCAGCTGCGCGACCTGCTCACCAGCCCGCACGCGCACCTGCCGCTCGAGGAGGTGCTCGTCGGCCTGCCGGCCGCGCTGCGCGGGGCCCATCCTCCCGGCCAGCCGCACACGCTCTGGCGTCTGCTCGAGCACATGCGCCTCGCGCAGCGGGACATCGTGGAGTTCTCCCGCCACGCCGACCACGTGTCCCCCCAATGGCCGGAGGGCTACTGGCCGGCGGCGGAGGCGCCGCCCGACGACGCGGCGTGGGAGCGCAGCCTGCAGGGTGTGCGTGACGACCTGCAGCGATTCCTCGCCCTGCTGACCGACCCGGTGAGCGACCTCTTCGCCGCCTTTCCCTGGGGCAAGGGACAGACATTGCTGCGCGAGGCGCTGCTGATCGCCGACCACAACGCCTACCACGTCGGGCAGATGGTCACCCTTCGTCAGCTGCTCGGCAGCTGGCCGCCGGCCCCCTGAGATGGTGAGCGGTCGTGGGGCGAGCGCGGTCGCGCTCGTCCTCCTGTTGCACTCGTGCGAGCGGCCACCGGCGCCGGCCACCGCGGCGCCGGCGCGGCCACCCACGCCCCTCGCGGCGCCCGCGCGCGACGCCTTCGCCGGCGGACCCCATCGTGGCGCCTGCTTTGCGCACGCGCTGGCGCCGGGATCGGGATACGGCACGCCAGCGGCGGCCGCCTCCCTCGCCGAGCTTCGCGCCCTCGGCGTCGACTGGGTGTCGATCACCCCCTTTGGCTTCCTGCCGCGCCCCGACGCCACCGACATCCGCCGGCTCTCCGGCGAGAGCGACGAGCGGCTGCGCGCGGTGACCGCGCAGGCCCACGCCCTCGGCCTGCGGGTGTTGCTCAAGCCGCACCTCTGGCTGCGTCCGCCTCATTGGCCAGGGGACGTGGCGCAAGCTGACGAGGCGGGATGGCAGCGCCTCTTCGACGCCTACGGCGAGTTCCTGCTGCACTACGCGCGCGTCGGCCGCGAGGCGGGTGCCGACGCGCTGCTGGTGGGCAACGAGCTGGCGGCGGCGAGCGGTCGCGACGCCGACTGGCGGCGGCTGATCGCCGCCGCGCGGCGCGAGTTCCCGGGGCCGCTCGGCTACGGCGCCAACTACTCCGAGGTCGAGCAGGTCCCCTTCTGGGACGCCCTCGACTTCATCGGCGTGTCGGGTTACTTCCCGCTCGTCGAGTCGCCGGCTCCCTCGCGGCGTGAGCTGGTGGCCGCTTGGGCACCGTTCGTGGCGCGCCTCGGCGCCCTGTCGCGGCGCTGGGACCGGCGCGTCGTCTTC
>DASYUP010000573.1:0-7241 GCA_036001185.1 Thermoanaerobaculia bacterium | reverse complement strand
CTGGTCAAGGGCAGCGTCGACTACGTGCTGGGTTACCCCTACGAGGCGCTCTACATGGCCAAGCAGCGCGGCGTCGCCGCGCAGGTGGTGACGCTGCCGCTTGCCGAGGTACCCGACTACACGCTCGCCCACGTCGTCTGTCCGAAGACCGACTGGGGGCGCAAGGTGATCGCCGAGATCAACCGGGCGCTGCTCGAGGAGCGGCCGAAGCCGGAGTACCGGCAAGCCATCGAGCGCTGGCTCGATCACGAGCTGCAGGCCGACTTCCGCAAGCAGTACCAGGAGCGCTTCCTGGCACCGCCACCGTAAAGTCTGGCGCCCGGGGCGCGCTCAGCGCGCGGGGGGGCCCTCGACGGCCGCCCGAATCCTGGCGATCTGTCGCAGGTGCACGAGGTCGTGCGCGGCGTAGAGCTTGATCATGTGCGCCAGCGTCTCCTCGCCGCGCTCGGCGTGGATGGCGACCCTCTGCAGGTCGGCGGGAGTGGCGGCGCGCAGCAGCCGCAGGCTGCTCTCGCGCAGGCAGCGGAAGAGGGCCAGGGAGTCGGGGAGCATGGTCTCGCGATAGCGCAGCCGCTGCGCCCAGCGGTCCTGGTCGTAGCCCTCGAGCCGCGGCCGCTCCTCGGCGAGCACCCGTCGCAGCCGGAAGCCCCACACCAGCTCGCTGTCGGCGAGGTGGGCCGCCACCTCGACCACCGACCACTTGCCGGGTTGCTCGGGCCGGCGCTGGCGGACGTGGTCGAGCCCGGCCACGGCGGTTTCCAGGGCGGGCACCATCTCGGCGAGCACGGCGAGGGCGTCGCGATCGCCCAGCAGGTCGAGCAGCGCTCGCACGTAGCCGGCGGTGGCGGCGGCCGGCTCGCCGGCGAGGTTGGAGTAGGTCGACATCAGGGCACCTCGGAGGTCGCTGGCGGGGCGCTCGCCGGTAGCTGCGCCTCCACCTCGAGCTCCACCTTCCAGCGCCCGTCGAGCAACTGGGTCACCACCATGGTGGTCACCGGCGGCGCGGCGCCGAAGAGCTCGCTGTGGGCGCGCCCCACCTCGTCGGCATCGGCGGGATCGGTGATGAACATGCGGGTGCGCACGACGTGCTGCGGGCCCGCACCCAGGCGCGCCAGCGCCTCGAGGGCGATCTCGCCGCAGCGCAGGGTCTGGCGGTAGGCGTCGGTGGCGAGGGGCTCGCCCGGGCGCGGGATGGGGGCGGTGCCGGCGACCTCGACGCGGTCGCCGTGACGCAGGGCGCGGCAGAAGCCGTAACGCTGCTCGAAGGGCGAGCCCGAGCGCACGCGGGTGATGCTGGGAGTCTCCATCGGCGCATTCTCCCCCACTCTGGGGGGTGGCGCGAGGCGCGCCGAGCGTGGACCGGCTTCAGGGGGAGTCGTCTTCCGGCACCGGCTTCGGCAGGCGGCCGCTGACCTCGAGCAGCCGGCGCAAGCGTGGCGCGACGCCGGTCAGCTGGTCGGGCAGCAGCCGCCACTCCCAGTTCCCCTTCACCTCGCCCGGCCGGTTCATGCGCGCCGTCGAGCCGAGGCCGAGCAGGTCCTGCAGCGGCAGGACGGCGAGCTCGGCCGCCGAGGTGCAGGCGGCGCGGACGAGGTCCCAGTGCGGCTCCTGTCCGCGGCTGCCCAGGTAGTCGCGGAAGCGGGCGCGCGCCTCGCGCGACAGGGTGGCATACCAGCCGCCGGTGGTGTCGTTGTCGTGGGTGCCGGTGTAGACGACGCTGCGCGCCCGGTGACGGTGCGGGAGGTGACTGCTGTTGTCCTCGTCGAAGGCGAACTGCAGCACCCGCATGCCGGGCAGCCCGACGGTGTCGCGCAGCGCCTCGACATCGGAGGTGATGACCCCGAGGTCCTCGGCGACGATCGGCAACCCGCCGACGCCGCGACGCAGGGCGGCGAAGAACGGCAGCCCGGGCCCCGGCGCCCAGCGGCCGGCGCGGGCATCGGGTTGGTCGGCCGGCACCTCCCAGTAGGCGGCGAAGGCGCGGAAGTGGTCGATGCGCACGAGATCGGTGAGCTCGAGGTTGCCGCGCAGCCGCGACACCCACCACTCATAGCCGTCGCTCGCCATGCGGTCCCAGCGATAGAGCGGATTGCCCCAGCGCTGGCCGGCGGGGCAGAAGTAATCGGGCGGGACGCCGGCGACGTGCTGCGGCCGACCGTCCTCGTCGAGGTCGAACAGCTCGCGGTGCGCCCACACGTCGGCGCTGTCGTGGGCAACGTAGATCGGCACGTCGCCGAGGATGCGCAGCCCGCGGCGGCTGGCGGTGCCGTGCACGCGCGCCCACTGGGAGAAGAAGAGGAACTGGACGAAGCGGTGGAAACCAGTCTCGGCCGTCAGCTCCTCGCGAGCCTCGGCCAGCGCCGCCGGCTCGCGACGGGCGAGCGCCGACGGCCAGGCGTTCCAGGGGGCGCCATCGTAGCGGCGCTTGAGGGCGCAGAACAGCTCCCAGTCGGCGAGCCACGGTGCGCGCCGCGTGTCGGCGGCGAAGGCGCGCAGCCGCTCGCGCGTCGCGCTGGTACCGTGGCGGCGGAAGCGCTGCCAGGCCTCCTCCAGGAGCCTTTCCTTCCAGGCGCGGACGGCGGGGTAGTCGACGCGCTCGGCGGCGAAGCCCGGCGCCTCGTCCAGCGCGCTCGGGGAGAGCAGGCCGTCGACGACCAGCCGCTCGGGGGATATCAGCAGCGGATTGCCGGCGAAGGCGGAGATCCCGTCGTAGGGCGAGTGGCTGCGCTCGCCCACCGGGCCGAGGGGCAGCACCTGCCAGACGGTGGCGCCGGCGACCGCCGCCCAATCGAGGAACGCGTCGGTCGCCGAGCCGAGATCGCCGATGCCAAAGGGCCCGGGCAGCGAAGTGGGATGGAGGAGGATGCCGGCGCGGCGCACGGGTGCGGTTGAGGTGCAAGCGCCGCGCCGGTGGCGCGCGGCGGATGGCGGGCCGCAGCGTAGCGCAGCGGCCCGCCGATTGCGCGTGCCGGCTCAGTGGGCCATCGGCATGGCGCCCGGAGGCGGCAGCGACAGGTCCGGCCGTGCCCGGTAGCGCTTCACCTCGTAGCCGCGACAGATGGCGAAGGTCTTGGCGAGCTGGCTCTGGTAGGTGGCGCCGAGCGCCTGCTGCATCCCGGCCTGCATCTGCGCCAGGTCGACGGGGTCCTTGGCGGGGGTGCTCACCACCCACAGCGGCTCGTCGTTGCCCAGCACCAGCCGGAAGACGGTGTAGCCGAAGGGCAGGCTCTTGCTCTCGAAGAGGCTCTTCCAGCTCATCGCCACCTCGTGGGCGGCGTCCTCCATTCCCGGCATCACGCGGTAGAAGTCGAGCTCGTAGTAGCCCGCCCCGATGGGCGAGTTCTTGGCGTTCGCCGGCCAATACGAGGCGTCGCTGACCTCCATGAAGACTCCCTCGTCGACCCGCTCGGTGGCGGCGCCGCCACGGCGCATGAGGTCGGCCCACTTCTGCTCGCCCACCGCCTTGCCGAGGGCCTCGAAGGCGCCGTTGATGGCGTCGACGTCGGCGAGGTTGCGGATGGGGGCGACGAAGGCGAACGAGAGGTCCTCGCCCATCAGGGCGTTGAAGCTGAACATCGGCGCTACCTGGTGGTTCTGGTGCACCAGGTTGATGAACTCTTTGGTGGTCGCCTCGTAGTCGGCGAGGCGTGAGGGCACCGCCTGTTCGACGTGAACGACGAACATCTTCGGCGGCGCCTTGGCTGCCGGCCCGGCGGCGGCGGCGGGGATGGCCAACAGGGCGAGCGCGGCCAGGGCCACCGACAAACGGGCCACCGACAAACGGGCCAGCGGCAAACGGGCCAGCGGCAAACGGGTAGCGGTGCGCATATCTCCTCCTCGGCGGTCGTTGAAAGGCTCAGCCTGCCATACGGAGCGGCGATGGGCGCGGATCAAGTTGCGGGCGGGCCGCGCCGAGCTAGAGCAGGGGCAGCTGGGCCGGGCGCAGCGCCTGCCAGGTGGCGGCCTCGACGGCGTCGAGCCAGCCGGCGCGGCCCTGGGGGGCGAGCCGCAGGGGGTTGAGCCCGCGGCGGTCGAGCTCGCGCTGCAGTCGTTCGTCGACCAGCCGCTGGAAGGCGGGATCGGCGGCGCGGACGCCGTCGGGCTGCGGCTGGTCGATCACCGGCACGTGGACGAGCAGCTGGTAGGTCTTCACCCAGTGGGCGACCAGCGAGGTGAGGGGCTCGCGCTCGCCGGCCGCCAGCAGGAGGTAGACGTAGTTGTCGAGCACGCTGCGGTCGCAGAGCACCACCGGGTAGCGCGCCGCCGCCACCAGCTCCTCGGCGACCTGGGTGTGGAGGATCCAGGACTGCGCGGCGACGCTGGTCTCCTCGTTGATCGGCAGCGGGCAGCGCCGCGCCACCTCGTGGACGACGTCGAGCGACACGTCGCGCGCCTTGAGCCGCGCCGCCAGGCCGAAGGCGAGGGTGGTCTTGCCCACCCCGTGACTGCCGATGAAGGCGATCTTGCAGCGGGCCGCGGCCTCCGGCACGGCCCTATCCTAGGAGCAATCGGTGCCGCGTGGCACGGCGCCGCGGGCTTTCGGCGCAGCCGGCTTGTCAGCGCCGGGCAGCGACGACATACTTTCGCGCCAGTGCGGATCCCGCTCCACACGCGCATGCTCATCGGCGGCCTGCTGGGCGCCGGCGGTGGCGTCGCCGCCTACTTCCTGGCCGGCGACTCGCCGGGCCTCGCCCACGTCGTTCACTACGTCACTCAGCCGCTCGGCCAGATCTTCCTGCGCCTGCTGTTCATGCTGGTGCTGCCGCTCATCTTCTCGGCGCTGGCTCTCGGGGTGGCGGGGCTGGGGGGCGTGCGCAGCCTCGGTCGCGTCGGCGCCAAGACCCTGGCCTACACGGTGGTGGTGTCGTCGATCGCCGTGCTGCTCGGGCTGCTGCTGGTCAACGCCCTGCGTCCGGGCGAGGGGATGTCGGCGGAGATGCGGACCCGCCTCAGCGTCGGCGCCGCCGAGCGCGCCGCCGGGGTGACCAGCGGCGGCAGCGCCGCGGCGCCCAAGTCGGGCCTCGACCTGCTGGTGCAGATCATCCCCGACAACCCGGTGAAGGCCGCCGCCGGCGGCGAGATGCTGGCCTGGATGTTCTTCTCGCTGATGGTGGGCATCGGTCTCACGCTCACGCCCTCGGCGGCCGCCCGGCGGTTCCAGGAGGCGCTCGAGGGGCTCTACGACGTCACCATGACGCTCATCCACCTGGTGATCTCCTTCGCCCCCATCGGCGTCGCGGCGCTGCTTTTCACCCTCACGGCGCAGCTCGGCTGGGAAGTGCTCTTCCACCTCGCCCGCTACGTGGGGGTCGTGCTGCTGGCGCTCGCCATCCATCAGTTCGTCGTCTATCCGCTGAGCGTCCGCTATCTCGGCGGCATGAGCCCGGTGTTCTTCTTCCGCGCCGTCGCGCCGGCAATGCTCACCGCTTTCTCGACGGCGTCGTCCAACGCCACGCTGCCGACGGCGCTCGAGGTGGCCGAGGAGCGGCTCAAGCTGCCGCCGCAGATCGCCCGCTTCGTGCTCACCATCGGCGCCACCGCCAACCAGAACGGCACCGCGCTCTTCGAGGGCGTGACGGTGCTCTTCCTGGCGCAGTTCTACGGCGTGCACCTCGACCTCGGCCAGCAGACGCTGGTGGTGCTCATCTGCGTGCTGGGCGGCATCGGCACCGCCGGCGTGCCGGCGGGCTCGATCCCGGTGGTGGCCCTCATCCTCGGCATGGTGGGCGTGCCGCCCGAGGGGATCGGCCTCATCCTCGGTGTCGACCGCTTCCTCGACATGTGCCGCACGACCCTCAACGTCACCGGCGATCTCGCCGCGGCGGTGGTGGTGTCGCGCGGCGAGCCGGCGGTGCCGGCGGCGGCGCCGGCCAGCGCAGCGGCCGGCTGACCGCCGGGGCCGCGCCGACATGGAGCTCACCTTCCTCGGCACCGGCTCGGCGATGCCGACGCGGCAGCGCAACGTCGTCGCCGCGGCGCTGCGGCTGCCCGAGCGCCGCGAGCTCTGGCTCTTCGACTGTGGCGAGGCGACGCAGCACCGGCTGCTGCAGACACCGCTGCGGCCGCCGCAGATCCGCCGCATCTTCCTCACCCACCTCCACGGCGATCACCTCTACGGGCTGCCCGGGTTGCTCACCAGCTTGTCGATGCTGGGCGTCGAGGAACCGGTCGAACTCTACGGCCCCGCCGGCCTCGAAGGGTTCGTGCTCGGCGGCCTGCGCGTCGCCCAGGCCGGGCTGACGTTTTCGTTGACGGTGCACGAGCTCGGCGCGGGCGCGCTGGTCGACGCCGGCGGGGTCGCCGTGCGCTGCCTGCCACTGGAGCATGGTGTCCCCTGTTTCGGCTTCCGCGTCGAGGAGGCGCCGCGGCCCGGCTCCTTCGACGCCGAGCGCGCCGCCGCCCTCGGCGTGGCTCCCGGGCCGGCCTTCGGCATCCTCAAGGCGGGTGGCAGCGTGGTGCTCGCCGACGGCCGCGAGGTGAGGGGCGAGGAGCTGGTGGGTCCTGAGCAGCCGGGGCGTGTGCTGGCGCTGCTCGGCGACACCCGGCCGTGCGACGCCGCCGTCGAGCTGGGCCGCGACGCCGACCTGCTCGTCCACGAGGCGACCTTCGGGCAGGGGCGGGCGGCAATGGCCGCCGAGCGGGGGCACTCGACGGCCGTGGAGGCGGCTGAGGTGGCCCGTCGCGCCGGCGCCCGCAGGCTGGTGATCACCCACTTCTCGGCCCGCTACCAGGAGGGCAGCGACGAGACGGTGGACGACCTGCTCGCCGAGGCGCGGGCCGTCTTTCCGGCCACCGAGGCGGCCGCCGACTTGCTCACGGTGACGGTGCCGCGCCGGCAGGCGCCGCAGCCGTGAAGGCATCCTCGACCGTCCAGGCCGCGCCGGCGCCAGCGGGGACGGACAGCACGCCGCCGCGGTCAGTGGCGCGGGGGCGCTGGACGTTCGTCGCGGCAGTCGTCGGTGTCGTCGCGCTCGCCGTGGCCTTCCGCTGCTGGCGTCTCGCCAGCGTGCCGCCGGGGCTCTACATCGACGAGCTGCTCACCGCCCGCAACGCGTTCGCCTGGCGACTGGATCCGCACGCGTCGTGGCTGGGCACGCGACCGTTGCTGCAACCAGGGTGGGTAGAGACGTCGAACCTCTACCTGGCCTTTGCCTCCGCCGTGCTGCGCCTCGGCGGCGATGGGCTGCTCGGCGTGCGCCTCATCTCGGTGCTGCCCAGCCTGGCGGCGGTGGCGCTGCTGT
>DASYUP010000572.1:0-4091 GCA_036001185.1 Thermoanaerobaculia bacterium | reverse complement strand
TGCTCGGCGAGGCCGAGCTCTACCGCGGAACGCTGGCACGCGCCACCGTCGAGCCGCGCGCCATCCTCAAGCAGGCGCTGCTCCGCTCGGCGGCCGGCGTGCTGCTCTTCCACACCCACCCCAGCGGCGACCCCTCCCCCTCCGCCGAGGACCTCGCCTTCACCCGCCGGCTCGCCGACGCCGGCGAGCTGCTGGGCGTGCGTCTGCTCGACCATCTGGTCCTGGGTGCCGGCCACCGGTGGGTGTCGCTGCGGCGGCGGGGAGGGTGGTAGGCCGTGGTGCCGCGGCGAGCGGCTGCCACGGTTCCGCGCACCGCCGCCTTGCTGGCGCCGTCGAGACGTCATACCGTATGACAGTGGCTCGCCCGAAGAAGACCTCCGCGGTGCTCACTCTCCGCATCGGCACCCAGCTCGACCGCTCGCTTGCCCGCGCCGCCCGCCGCAGCCGCAAGACCAAGAGCGAGGTGGCCCGCGAGATCCTGACTGCGGGGCTCGGCGAGGAGGCTCCAGACCCAGCTCAGGAGGCGCGGCGCCAATCGCTCCTGGTCAGCCGCCGGCGGTCGGAGCGAGAGGCACTCGACTTCCTCGAGCAGGCGGCCGACGCCCGAGGCTGGAAATGAAGCGCGGTGAAGTGAAGCGAGGTGCCATCGTCGTCGTGGCGGCGAAAGGTGCCTACACCGGCAAGCCCCGTCCGGCGCTGGTGGTGCAGTCGGATCTCTTCAACCCCACGCACAGCAGTGTCACGATCTGTCCCATCACCTCCGACTGCGTCGACGCGCCGCTGTTCCGCGTTGTCCTGGCCCCTGGCGAACGGACAGGGCTGCGGCGGACATCGCAGGTCATGATCGACAAGATCGTCAGCGTTCCGCGGTCGGCGATCACGGACGAGCTCGGCTGGTGCGACGAAACCGAGCTCCAGGCCGCTGACGAAGCGCTCCGTCGCTGGTTGGCTCTGAGCTGAGCCGGTCAGCGCCGGCAGGCGACGTGCAAGTCGCTGCGGAGCGGGGCGACTTGACGTCTCGGCTAGACTCCCGGCCCGCCGGAGGAGCCTCCGGGGGTGCCCGATCGCCATGCCCGACGCCAGCACCAACCACGGCCCGCAGGTGACCTCTCCCGCCGGAATGCTGGAGGCCGGCCTCGCCGGCGGCGGCCAGCTCCGCTGGGTGGCGGTGGATCTCACCGCGCCGGTGGAGTTCATCCGCCGCCGGCGTGACCTGTCGCCCATCTCGTCGGCGGCCCTCGGGCGCTCGCTCGCCGGCGCCGCCATGCTGCTGCGGCTGGCCAGCAAGACCCCGCAGCGGCTGGTGCTGGAGATTCGCGGCGACGGGCCGCTGCGCAAGGTGATGGCGGAGGCGGAGCCCAGCGGCAACCTGCGCGGCCTGGTCGCCGAGCCGCGCGTCGACCTGCCGCCTTACCCCGGCGGCAAGCTGGCGGTGGGCAAGGCCATCGGCCATGGCATCTTGCAGGTGCTGCGCGAGTACGACGGTGGTGGCAGCTACCACAGCCAGGTGGAGCTGGTCTCCGGCGAGATCGGCGCCGACCTCGCGCACTACCTGCGGCAGAGCGAGCAGACCCCCTCGGCGGTGATGGTGGGCGTACTGACGCGGCCCGACGGCGTGGCGGCGGCGGGCGGGCTCATCATCGAGGCGCTACCCAACACCAACGAGGCCACCTTTGCCCGCCTCGAGGCCAACCTCGGCGGCCATCGTGAGGTGAGCCGCCTGCTCGAGGCCGGCGGCGTGGCCGCCCTCAAGGAGGCCTGCCTCGGCGGTCTCGATGCCGAGCTGCGGGAGACGCAGGCGGTGCGATACCATTGCCGCTGCAGCCGCGAGCGCCTGCTCGGGCACCTGCTGGGGCTCTCCGCCGAGCAGCTCGAGGAGCTGGCGCTCGGCGAGGAGGTGGCCCAGGCCGAGTGCGGCTTCTGCGGCGAGGTCTACTTCTTCCAGCCCTCGGAGCTGCGGCCGCAGTAGGGTCGGGCGCGCCATCCCGGCCAGCGCGGCCGCCGCCCTGCCTCTCCGTATCCACGGCGTCATCGCTCAGCACATGAGTCGCTTCTACCTCACCACCCCCATCTACTACGTCAACGATCTGCCCCACATCGGGCATATCTACACGACCCTGGTGTGCGACGCGGTGGCCCGCTACCGGCGGCTGCGCGGCGACGACGTACGGTTCCTGACCGGCACCGACGAGCACGGGCAGAAGATCGAGCAGGCGGCGCGCGAGGCGGGGCTCGAGCCCATCCAGCTCGCCGACCGCGTGGTGGCGCGCTATCACGAGCTCTGGCGCCGACTGGGGATCTCGCACGACGACTTCGTGCGCACCACCGAGCCGCGGCACTACCGCGGCGTGGCCGAGATCATCCGCCGCTTCGCCACCAGCGACGACCTCTACGTGGCCCGCCACGAGGGTTGGTATTGCCCGGCCTGCGAGACCTTCTACACCGAGAAGGAGCTGCTTCCCGGCCGCCTCTGTCCCGACCACCGCCGGCCGGTGGAGTGGAAGTCGGAGGACAACGTCTTCTTCCGCCTGTCGCGCTACCAGCAGCGGCTGCTCGACTGGTACGACAGCAAGCCGGCGCCGCTGCGACCGGCGACGCGCGCCAACGAGATGCGCGCCTTCGTCGCCGGCGGCCTGCGCGACATCTCGGTCTCGCGCACCAGCCTGCAGTGGGGAATCCCGTTCCCCGGCCATCCCGGGCACGTCGTCTACGTCTGGCTCGACGCCCTCACCAACTACATCAGCGCCCTCGGCTTCGGGGCGCAGGGAGCGGAGGCCGAGCGCTACGAGAAGTTCTGGGCCGGCGGCGACACCCGGCTGCACATGGTGGGCAAGGACATCATCCGCTTCCACACCGTCTACTGGCCGGCATTCCTGATGTCGGCCGGCGTGCCGCTGCCGACCACGGTGTACGCCCACGGCTGGTGGCTGCGCGACGACCGCAAGATGTCGAAGTCGGTAGGGAACGTGGCACGCCCGGACGAGCTGCTGGAGCGGCTGGGCGCCGAGCCGCTGCGCTACTTCCTGCTGCGCGAGATGGCCTTCGGCCAGGACGCCAACTTCTCCGACGAGGCGGTGGTCGAGCGCTACAACAGCGACCTCGCCAACGGCCTCGGCAACACGCTCAGCCGGCTGGTCACCCTGTCGCGCCGCGCCTTCGGCAACCGCACGCCGCCACTGCCGCCGGGCGACGGTCGGCTGGCGGCGGTGGCGCGCGAGGTGGCGGCGGACTACCGCGCGGCGATGGACGACTTCGCCTTCCACCGCGCCCTCGAGGCGCTGTGGCGGCTGCTGGCCGAGACTAACCAACACCTGGTCACCGCGGAGCCGTGGAAGCTGCTCAAGGACGAGAGCGCCAGTGGCCGCGTCGCCGAGATCCTCGGGCAGGGGCTCGAGGCGGTGCGGGTGGTCGCCGTGGGGCTGCTGCCGGTGATGCCGCAGACTGCCGCCAAGGTGCTGCGCACCCTCGGCGGCGAGCCGCCAGCGAGCCTCCAGGCGCTGGCCTGGGGCGGGCTTGCCGCCGGCGCGCCGCTGGCCGAGCCCGAGCCGCGCTTCCCGCGGCTCGACAAGGAGAGCTACTTCGCCACCGGCGCGCCGATCGCGACGGGCGGCGCCGCCGTCGTTTCGCCGAGCGCCGGCGCGGCGCCGGCATCGCCGGCGGCGAATCCCACGCAGCAGCCGGCCAAGGCGCCGGCAAAGGAGCCGCAGCGGATGGCGCAGATCACCATCGACGACTTCATGGGGGTGGAGCTCAAGGTGGCGACGGTGCGCGCCGCCGAGGAGGTCCCCAAGTCGAGCAAGCTGGTCAAGCTCACCGTCGACCTCGGCGACGAGCAGCGCACGGTGGTGGCCGGCATCCGCAAGGCCTACCCTCCCGAGCAGCTGGTCGGCCGCCAGGTGGTGATCGTCGCCAACCTGCAACCGGCGACGCTGATGGGCGTCGAGTCGCAGGGCATGGTGCTCGCCGCCTCGCAGGAGGGCGAGCCGGTGCTACTGCACCCCGACCGCGAGGTGCCGCCCGGCACCCGCGTGCGGTGACCGAGCACGATCATCGACTGGCAACCGATCCGGTGTAGGGGCGGGGCTTGTCCC
>DASYUP010000571.1:0-3234 GCA_036001185.1 Thermoanaerobaculia bacterium | reverse complement strand
GTGGTCGAGGTGCAGGTCGACGCGGCCACCGGCATGTACGACGTCGAGCACGTGTGGATCGCCCACGACGTCGGCCAGTGCATCAACCCGGCGCTGGTCATGGGGCAGGTCGAGGGCAGCGTCTACATGGCGCTTGGCGAGGCGATGATGGAGGAGCAGGTCTTCCGGCGGCTCCCCCGGCACCTCTCGGCGGCGCTGGTGCACAAGCACCCGTCGCTGCTCGAGTACAAGAGCCCGACCTTCCGCGACATGCCGCCGGTGACCACCTACCTCGTCGAGGACCCCGACGCGCAGGGCCCCTTCGGCGCCAAGGAGGTCGGCCAGGGCCCGCTGCTGCCGGTGATGCCGGCGGTGGCCAACGCCATCTTCGACGCCGTCGGAGTGCGCGTCGACCAGGTGCCCATCCACCCGCACATGGTGCTCGAGGCTTTGAAGCGCAAGGAGAAGGGGGAGGAGGCCCGCTTCGGCCCCACCGCCTTCCCCGCCGTCGACTTCGGCGAGACGTTGATCGTGCCGACGCCGGCCGAGGGCGGCGACGGCCGCGCCATCAACGACTGGAAGGAGAAGCTGCGCTCCGGCATGCGATCGGCGGGGACGATGACGACGCGCGAGGAGGCGCTGCGGCAGAAGAAGCCGCTGACGACGACATGAGCGGCAACCGCTGCTGTTGGCTGCGAGCTCGGGCGGGTGCGGGCGCCGCGCTCGTTCGATTTCGGGGACACAATACGAATTCAAGACGAGCAGACGGCGCCTCGCGAGGCTCCGAATTCGTATTGTGTCCCCGAAATAGAAATAGGCGAAATAGGCAAGCCGCTGACGACGACATCAGATCTCGTCATTGCGAGGAGCGCAGCGACGAAGCAATCTCGACGTCGAGATCGCCTCGGGCGCTTCGCGCCCTCGCGATGACGAGGGGCGCCCGCTGACATGCTGCGACTCCCACCCCTCACGTATCGCCAGCCGCCCACCCTCGCCGAGGCGCTCGCCATCCTCGCCGGCGAGGGGCCGGCGGCGCGCCTCGTCGCCGGCGGCACCGACCTGCTGCCGAACCTGAAACGGCGCCACCAGGCGGCGTCGACGCTCGTCAGCCTGATGGGGGTGCCGGACCTCGCCGGTGTCATCGACGGCAATGGCGACGGCCTCCGGCTCGGCGCCACCACCACCCTCTCCGCGGTCGCGGCGCATCAGGCCGTCCGCGGGCGCTACCCCGCCCTCGCCCGCGCCGTCGAGAGCATCTCCTCGCCGCCGCTGCGCAACATGGGCACCCTCGGCGGCAACCTCTGCCTCGACACCCGCTGCACCTACTACAACCAGACCGAGGAGTGGCGGCGCTCGATCGACTACTGCATGAAGGAGGCGGGGAAGATCTGCTGGGTGGCGACCTCGAGCCCCCGCTGCTGGGCTCACTCGGCCTCCGACGCGGCGCCGATGTTGTGCGCCCTCGGTGCCACCGTGCGCCTGGCGAGCGCCGCCGGTGAGCGCGAGATGCCGCTCGCCGACCTCTATCGCGACGACGGCATCGACTACCTCACCAAGCGAGCCGCCGAGGTGCTGGTCGCCGTGCAGGTGCCGGCGACCGCGGACGCCGCCCACTGCCGCAGTGCCTTCTGGAAGCTGCGTCGCCGCGGGTCGATCGACTTCGCCGTGCTGTCAGCGGCGGCCGCCGTGTGGCTCGACGGCGAGGTCGTCACGCGGGCCGAGATCTGGCTCGGCGCCGTTGGCTCCTCGCCGCGCGCCGCGCAGGCCGCGGCGCAGTCGCTGGTCGGCCACAGGCTCGACCGCGAGGGCATCTCCCACGCCGCCGAGCTGGCGAAGAAGGCGGCCACGCCGATGGACAACACCGACTTCCAGACGCAGTGGCGGAAGGCGGTGGTGGCCCGGTACGTGGAGGCCGCCCTCGCCGAGTGCGCAGCGCTGTCCGTAGACCGGCTCCCGCGACACTGAGCTGCTCCACTGGGCGCCTTTCACGAGGTCATCGCGGCAAGCTCGCCGTGCGCGTCGAAGACTCCGTCTTATTGAGGGCGGCGGCGCTTTGACCCTGGCGATGGCCGGCGGCTGCGCCATGGCAGGCAGCGCGCCTTCTCCTGGGACCGGCACGTCGCCTCCTACCGGCGGCCTGCGGGCTGAGGCGGGGCGAGCCAGACCTTCTCGAGGCCGAACTCACCTGCCCACAAGGGCACCGAGAGGTCGCGCACCCGAGGGTCGTGGGCGACGATGACGAAGGTATGGGCGATCGGCACCAAGGGGACGTCCGCGCGCACGATCTCCTGGACCCGGCGATAGAGGGCGGTTCGCTCCTCCCGGTTGCCGGTCCTCTGCGCCAGCTCCAGCAGGCGGTCCACCTCCGGGTTGCGATACAGGGCCATGTTCTGGTGCGGCCTGCTGAGGTCGGCGTTGTGGGAGTGGAACATGACGTAGAGAAAGTCGTTGGGGTCTGGCATGTCGGCACCCCAGCCGAGCAGGCACGCCTGGTAGTCCCCCGCGCTGCTGCGCACGGTGCGCTGGATGTGCTCGGACCACGAGTTGACGCGCAGGTCCACGTGGATACCCACCTTCGCCAGGGTCTCCTTGATCCTGGCCGCCACCCGGAGCGGTTCGGGCATGTAGGGCCGGCTGTTGTTCATCACGTCGAGGGTGAAGCGGAAGCCGCCCGGCAGGCCGGCCTCGGCGAGCAGCTTGCGGGCTCGGGGAAGGTCGGGCTCCCAGGGCTCGATCTCGTTGTCATAGCCCCAGAGCTTCGGCGGCAGGTAGTTCCTGGCTGGAATGCCGAACCCCATATAGGTCGCCCGTACCCAGTCATTGAGGTCGACCGCCAGGCCGACCGCTTGCCGCACCCGTCGGTCGTCGAATGGTGGCCGCGCCGTGTTGAGCGCCAGGTAGCTGGTGGCCAGAGCGGGCTCTCGCCGCACTTCGACGTTCCCGCCCCGCAGCTGCTCGCGCGCGGCGGCGTCGAGGCCGTCCACGACCTGCACCTCGCCGGCGCCGAGCAGCTTGGCTGCCGTGTCGACATTGGAAACGACGCGGAAGACCACCCGATCGAGTAGCGGGCGGCCACGCCAGTAGCTTTCGTTGGCAGCCAGCACGATGCGGCCGTCGGGCGCCCACTGCACGAGGCGAAAGGGCCCGGTGCCTGAGGCCTCCCGAGCGAGCCATCCCCTGGCGTGCTGGCGCACTGCCGCCGGCGAGACGATCCTCATCGAGGCGGTCGCGAAGCCGGTCAGCAGCGGCGCGAAG
>DASYUP010000570.1:0-9185 GCA_036001185.1 Thermoanaerobaculia bacterium | reverse complement strand
GGGGGCGCCGCCACGGTGCCAGGGCCATGGGGGCAGCGGTACCGTCGCCGCCATCGGCGAGGACGGCGCCGCCTCTGGGATGGGGCGACGCCCTTGGCGCCGTCGCCGTGCTCACCTTTGCCGCCCTCGCCTGGACTCGCTGGGTCGCCAACCCCGACTTCGTCTACCACTGGGGGCTCAAGGCGCACCGCTTCCTGCTCGCCGGCGGCGTCGACTATGGATACCTCAGCCGCCCCTGGAGCTGGGTGCTGCACCCCGACTATCCGAACCTCTTCCCCGAGCTGCTGTCGGTCACCAGCTGGTGCGCCGGCGCCTGGGACGAGCGCGGGCTGCTGCTGTGGTCGCCGCTGCTGCTGCTGCTCACCCTCGTCGTCATGCGGGAGACGCTCGCCGCCCACGGCGTGCCGCCGGCGCGGCGGCAGGCGGTGCTCGCCGCCGCCGCCTTCGCCCTCGCCGGTTTCGGCATCGGCCACTTCATGGCCGGCGCCGCCGACTGGCTGCCGGCCCTCGCCCTGGCGGCGGCGCTGCCGGCGCTGCTCGCCCCGGCGGCGCCGTCGACCGACGCCCACCTGGGCATCTGCGCTGCCTTCGCGGCCGCCGGGAAGATCGAGGCGGTGGCGCTCGCCGCGCTGCTCGTGCTCACCCAGCTCGGCCGCCACGTGCTGGGCAGGCAAAGACGGGCGGCGGACAGCCGCTCTGCTATCGGTGGCCTGCTGGCGCTGATCGGTCCTCCGCTGCTGGTGGTCGCGCCCTGGGTCTACGCCGTCACTGCCCACGGGCTCTACCAGGTTGGCAACGCCGGCGCGCCCGGCCTGCGGCAGATCCTGCGCGCCGCTCCCGCCCTCTGGCAGGCCGCCGCCACACCGGCGTGGAACGGCATGCCCTACCTGCTACTCCTGCTGCCGCTGCTCTTCCGGGTGCCGCGGCTGCGGCCCTTCGCCACCGTCGCCACGCTGCAGCTCGCCTTCGACCTCCTGACCTACGTCATCTCGCCGTTCGAGGACGTCGGCTTCCTGGTGCTCGCCAGCTTCGCGCGGCTGGCGCTCCACCTGCTGCCGGCCACGCTCGCCGCCGCCGCCATCGCCTGGCTGGCGTCACCGCCCGCCGGGGCGGCGGCGCCCGCGGGCGCGCCACTCGCACCGGCCGCGCACGCCGGGGGTGGCGGGTGAGCGCGACCGCCGGCGACCGGCGCCGCCGCGCCCGGTTGATCGATGTCTTCCTCGTGCTGCTGCTCGCCTGGCTGCTGGGCGGTTTCGTCTGGCTGGCGACGGTGGCGCACGGCGAGTGGCGCCAGCTCCATACCTACCGCACCCGCAGCGACTTCTGGCGCTTCGGCATGCGACAGCCCGAGCGGCTGCGCCGCTGCCTCGCCGGGACCGTGCGCGCCTTTCCCGACGATGCCGTCGTCTATCTCTACGGCGATCCCAGCCAGGGCTATCGCTGGATGTGGGCCACCTACATGCTGCCCGAGCGGCGAGTGTGGATGGTGGGAGAGGATGCGCCCAGCGGCATCCAGGTGATCTCCACCGCCCGCGATGCGCCGCCGCGCGGCGAGCTGGTCTTCGGCGGGCGATGGTGCGGGGTCTACCGCCTGCGATGACGGAGCCATGAGCCTGCGGCTCGCGCTCGCACCGCTCGCGCTGGCGGCGCTGCTGTTGCTCGCCGGCAGCCCGCTGGCCGTGCGGCTGCCCGGCACACGGCCGCAGCGCTGGGTCTTCGCCTTCGTCGCCGGCGCCGTGACGTTCCACTTCTGGCTCGGGCTGCTGCAGCTCCTCGGCGTGCACTGGTCGGTGACGGCGCTGCTGCCGCTCGTGCTGCCGGCGCTACTCGCGCGCGGCCGTGCCGGACGGCCGGGGCCCACGGCGCCCTTCGGCTGGGGTGACGCGCTGGCGCTCGTGTGCCTGCTCGGCTTCGCCGCCCTCGCCTGGACGCTGTGGATCACCACCCCGGACTTCGTCTATCAGTGGGGGGTCAAGGCTCACCGCTTCTTCCTTGCCGGCCGCATCGACTACCGCTATCTGCAAGAGGTGCCGGCCTGGATGGTCCACCCGGACTATCCGCACCTCTTCTCCGAGCTGATGACCGCCACGGCGACCCTCGGCGGCGGCTGGCGGGAGGAACCGCTGCTGCTCTGGTCGCCGCTGCTGGCGCTGCTCCTGGTGGTCGCCGCGCGGGAGGCGCTGGTGGGCGTGGCGTTGCCGCCGCGACGGCTTCAGCTCGTGGTGGCGGCGCTGGGCGTCGGCCTCGGCGCCTTCGGCATCGGCCACCAGATGGCCGGCGCCGCCGACTGGCTGGTGGCGCTGGCGCTCACCGCCGCCGTGCCGTTGCTGCTCGCCCAGCCGACGACCGTGGTCGACGCGCAGCTCGGCGCCTGCGCCGCCCTCGCCGCCAGCAGCAAGCAGGAGGGGGCGTCGCTCGCCGCCTTGCTGGTTGTCGCCCAGCTGGGGCGTCACCGCGTGCAGCGCGCCGGCTGGCGGCCCTGGGGAGTTGCGGCGCTGGTCGCGCCGACCGCCGTCGTCGTCGTCTGGATGCGGACGATGATCGCCCGCTACCAGCTGGCGCCGACCTTTCACCTCACCGTGCCCGACCTCGGGCGGCTGCGCGTCGCCCTCGCCGCCATGGTCGAAGCGGCTGCCACACCGGCGTGGCTGGGCCTGCCCTTCCTGCTCCTGCTGCTCCCCTTCCTTCTGGCGGTGCGACGCGT
Source organism: Thermoanaerobaculia bacterium (assembly GCA_036001185.1). Taxonomy (GTDB): domain Bacteria; phylum Acidobacteriota; class Thermoanaerobaculia; order Multivoradales; family JAIOJS01; genus DASYQD01. The sequence goes on along the minus strand of DASYUP010000570.1, from coordinate 6,481 downwards.
GCGGCCCGTTGCCCTCGTGGCCCTGGTGCAGCTCTCGATCTACGTGGCGATCTTCGGCGCTCAGCCTGCCGATACTCGCCTGCTGGTGCTGAACAGCTTCCAGCGGCTGGCCTTGCACCTGCTGCCGGCAACGGTCGCCGCGGCGGCCATCGCCTGGCTGGGCGAGCCGGCCGCGACCGACGGCGGCGAGGCGACGCTAAGCGGTGGAACGGCCGGCGGCGGGCGCGCCGGCCCGGTCGACCATCCCGGCGACGGCGGCGGCGCGCACCTGGATCATCTCGGCGACGATCGAGATGGCGATCTCGCCGGGGGTGTCGCCGCCGATGGGCAGGCCGATGGGAGCGCGTAGGTCGACGTCGTCGAGCGCCAGACCGGCGCGCTCGATCTCGCGCCGCACGCGAGCGATCTTGCGGCGGCTGCCCATCAATCCGAGGTAGACGAGGCGGGCCGGCCGCTGGCGCAGCACCGCGGCGAGCGCGGCGGCGTCGGTCTCCCAGCAGCGCGAGACGATGGCCACGTAGAGGTCGCGCCCGGCGAAGGGGGCGAGGAAGTCCTCGCGGAAGTCGCGCGACACCTCGACCGGCCGCGTCGCCGCCGGGAAGAGCGCCGCCTCGCGAAAGCGCGGGCGGTCCTCGGCGACAGCGCAGTCGAAGCCGGCGAGGGAAGCAGCGCGCGCCACCGCCTGCCCCACCGGGCCGCCCCCGCAGACGACCACCAGCGGCGGCGCGGCGAGCACCTCGAGCATGACCTCCATCATGCCGCCGCAGACCATGCCGGTGGGCTCGCCCTGCACCGCCTTCTCGGTGAGGTAGTAGCGCTTGACCTCGGAGGTGGGCGCCGGTGCGGCGAGCAGCTCGCGCGCGTCGGCGGCAACCATCGCCTCGAAGGCGCCGCCGCCGAGGTTGCCCCAGGCACTGCCATCGGGCCGCACCAGCAGCTTCCACCCCACCTTGCCGGGGGTCGATCCCTCGGCGCGCACCACCTGGCAGAGCGCCGCCCGTCCCTGCTCGCGCGCCGCGCGCTCGGCCTCGGCCAGCACCTCGAGGGGGCCGGGAGCGGTCATGCGAGCGAGGGTAGCACGGGCCGCCGTGCGGCCGGCCGACGCCGCGTCTAGCTGCGGCGGTTCAGGTGGGCGCCGCTCGGGCGCGCTGCGGCCGCGGCGGCAAGTGGCGCGGCAGCACCAGCCAGAGGTAGCAGATGATGAGCAGGTCGACGGCGAGCAGCACCAGTCGCAGCCAGGTCATGTGTAGCACCAGGTCGAGGGCGGCGTAGACGGCGGCGAGCGCCATCACCGCCAGCGCCAAGTCGCGCACCATCCAGGAGCGGAACCAGATGCCCACGGCGAGGACGATCTTGAGCAGGCCGAAGGCGAGCAGCACCAGGCTGATGGCGCGAAAGTGCTCGGCCCGCAGGTCGGTATGGGTGAGCAGCCAGCCGACGAAGCGGTCCTGCGGGTCCTCGGTCAGCCCCGCCTGCAGGCGCGCCGGCACCGACCTCACGAGCGCGGCCGTCGCCACTTCGCCGAGACCCCAGAGCACCTTGTAGGCGACGATCAGGACTAGCCCGAACGGACGACCGCGCAGCTCCATTCCCATCCAGCTTCAGCATACAGGGCGTGCTGCTGCGACGTCGTGCACCGCGCGGCGGCTACAGCCGGTAGAGCATCCAGTAGATGACGACGCCGGTGACCGAGACGTAGAGCCAGATCGGCAACGTCCAGCGCGCGAGGGCGACATGGCGCGGGAAGCGGCGGCGTAGGGCGCGGCCGAGAGTGATCACCGCCAGCACCGGCACCGTGGCGGCCAGCACCGTGTGGGTGCCGAGGATGCCGAGGTAGAGGTTGCGCAGCCAGCCGTGGCCGGGGAAGCGAACGCTGCCGACGTTGGCGTGGTAGACGACATAGGAGACGAGGAAAGCGGTCGACAGGCCGAAGGCGGTCAGCATGGCGACGCGGTGGGCGCGCCAGTTGCCGCGGCGGATGAGCCAGAAACCGGTGAGCAGGGCGACGGCGCTGGCGCCGTTGAGCAGGGCGTTGAGCGCCGGCAGGTCGTGGACCGTCACGCGCCGGCTCCGCCGGCGGACGCCGCCGCCAGCCGCTCGGCGTCGCGCAGCAGGTGGCCCACCGCCCCCTCGTCGAAGGCATCGTAGTAGCCGCGCACGCGCCCCGCGGCGTCGATCAACACGAAGCGGGTGCTGTGAGTGACCGGCTCCTGCGCGGCGCGCGGGTCGTCGGCGGCCGCCGGCGAGACGCCGAGCTTGAGCCCCTCGACGGCCAGCCGCCGCATCTCGCCCTCGGCGCCGGTCAAGAACAACCAGTCGGGAGCCTCGGCGCCGTGCTGCCGCGCGTAGGCGGCGAGCACGGCCGGCGTGTCGTTGGCCGGGTCGACGGAGACGCTCACCCGGCGCACCCCGGCGGCGAGGCGCGGCGCGAGCTCCGCCATCTTCTCGGTCATCCGCGGGCAGGAGAGCTGGCAGCGGGTGAAGACGAGGTCGACGATCCAGGGCCGGCCGGCGAGTGAGGCGGCGGTGACCGGCGCACCGTGCTGGTCGACGAGCGCGAAGGCGGGGATCTCGCCCAGCACCGGCAGCGGCGGCCCCGGCCGGTGCCCCCACCACCAGACGAGCCCCAGGCCGACGGTCATCATCAGCGCCAGCGCGGCGAGCGCTGCCGGCAGCCAGCGCACGGGCGGGTTGACCGCCACCGGCGGCGCGCTGCTCACGCCACCCTATCCCTAGCGGACGGTCGCGGTCCTGGCGCGCGCGACGCCGCCGCGGTGATCACAGCAGCCGGTCTGCCGCCAGGGCGGTGAGCACCACTGGCAGGTAGAAGACCGACACCAGCATCAGCCGCTTGGCGCTTCCTGCGCTGCGGTCGAGGGCGAAGGCGGCAGTGGCGGCGAAGAACCAGGCGCCGGCCGCCAGGGCGCCGAAGAAGTAGACGCCGCCGGCGAGACCGATGGCCGCCGGCAGCAGGCTCACCGGCACCAGCGCCGCGCAGTAGAGCAGCGCCTGGCGCGAGGTGCGCAGCCCGTCGGGGTCGTTCACCGACAGCATGGGGAAGCCGCCGCGCGCGTAGTCGGCGCGGTAGAGCCAGGCGATGGAGAGGAAGTGGGGCATCTGCCAGAAGAAGAGCAGGGCGAAGAGCGCCCAGGCGCCGGGATCGAGGGTGCCGCGCACCGCCGCCCAGCCGATCATCGGTGGCACTGCCCCCGGCACCGCGCCGACGATGGTGGAGAGCGAGCTCACCCGCTTGAGAGGGGTGTAGACGCCGACGTAACCGACGAGGGTAGCGGCCGCCAGCGCGGCGGCGAGCAGGTTGGCGCCGAGCGCCAGCTCGAGCAGGCCGACCGCGCCGAGCACGCCGGCGCACAGCAGCGCCACGTCCGGCTGCAGCCGGCCTGCCGGCAACGGCCGCTGGGCGGTGCGCCGCATGAGAGCGTCCTGCTCGCGCTCGACCACCTGGTTGAGGGCCGAGGCCGCGGCGGCGACCAGCGCCGTGCCGAGCAAGGTGTGCACCCAGAGCGCCAGCGGCGGCGACGCGCCATTGCGGGCGAGCAGCATGCCGGCGGCCGTGGAGACGGCGACCATCGCCGTGATTCCCGACTTGGTGAGGCCGAGCAGATCGCGCAGCCGTACGCTCGCCGTCGCCACCATCGTGTCGTCGCGCATGGACGGCCGAGCATAGCAGGCCGTTTCGCCGTCGCCAGGCACGCACTTGCGGCCCCGCCGACGGTCTCCTGCTTGACCCGGCGCGCGGGCTGCGTATAGCTTGTGACGGTCGTCACAAGCGGCCGGCGCCGTGGTGACTGCTGTTATCGTCGTGCCGCCTTCCCCGGGCCGGGGGCACGCGCGACAGGTGGCGACGAGGGAGCGGCGAATGTCGCAGATCTTCCACCCCAGCACGAACACCATCTCGCGGGTCAGCATCTTCGGGCTGATCTTCTTCGTCGGGTTCCTCGGCTGGCTGGCGATGGCGCTCGACCGCTCCTCGGCAGTGACCCGCCAGCGGCAGGTGGTCGAGCAGCCGGTGCCCTTCTCGCACGACCACCACGTCGGCGAGGAAGGGATCGACTGCCGCTACTGCCACACCTCGGTGGAGAAGAGCGCCTTCGCCGGCCTGCCGCCCACCGCCACTTGCATGGGCTGCCACTCGGTGCTGTTCCGCGACGCGGCCATTCTCGAGCCGGTGCGGGCGAGCTTCCGCGACGGCACGCCGCTGCAGTGGACGCGCGTCTACGATCTCCCAGATTTCGTTTACTTCAACCACAGCATCCACCTCGCCAAGGGGATCGGCTGCACCACCTGCCACGGCGAGATCGGCCGCATGCCGCTCACCTGGAAGGCCACCAGCCTGCAGATGGAGTGGTGCGTCGACTGCCACCGCGACCCCGGCAAATACGTGCGGCCGCGCGAGGAGGTCTTCAACCCCAACTGGGATCCGGGCTCGCTGACGCCGGCGCAGCGGGCGGCCCTGGTCACCAAGTACAAGGTCGAGAGCCGGCTTAGCTGTTCGGTGTGCCACCGGTGAGCGGCGGCGGAGGGAAGGCAACGGACATGAGCCAAGACGACGCCGCGCGAGCCGGTTGCTGCAGCGACGCCGCGTCAGGCGGCGGGGAAGCCGGTAACTGCGGCTGCGGCGCCGCCGCGGCGGAGCCCCAGCGGCTGTGGCGCAACCTCGACGAGCTCTCGGGCTCGGCCTCCTTCGCGGCGGCGGTGGAGAACGAGTTCCCGCGCCAGGCGGTGCCGCTCGGCCTCGGCGTCGACCGCCGCCGCTTCATGCAGCTCATGGGGGCCTCGCTGGCGCTCGGCGGCGCCACCGCCTGCACCAGGCAGCCGCTGGAGAAGATCGTCCCCTACGTCAAGCAGCCCGAGGAGCTGGTCCCCGGCCTGCCGCTCTTCTTCGCCACCGGCGCGCCGGTCCCCGGCGGCCACGCCCTGGGCGTGCTCGCCACCAGCCACATGGGGCGGCCGACGAAGATCGAGGGCAACCCCGAGCACCCAGCGAGCCTCGGCAGCACGGACGTCTTCGCCCAGGCCTCGGTGCTGGGTCTCTACGACCCCGACCGCAGCAAGGTCATCCGCAACTTCGAGCGCATCCGCACCTGGGAAGCCTTCGTCGACGCGCTCACCGTCGAGCTCGCCAAGCAGGAGAGCGGCGGCGGCGGCGGCCTGCGCATCCTCAGCGGCATGGTCACCTCGCCGGCGCTGCGGGCGCAGATCGAGGCGGTGCAGAGGCGCTTCCCCGCCGCCCGCTGGTACCAGTGGGAGCCGGTCAACGATCGCAGCGCACACCTCGGCGCCCGCGCCGCCTTCGGCCGCGACCTCGCCGTGCACCACGACCTGGCGCGCGCCGAAGTGGTGCTCACCCTCGACTGCGACCTGCTCGCCCAGGGGCCCGGAGCCGTGCGCTACGCGCGGGACTTCGCGCGCGGCCGGCGGGTGTGGGAAAACGCCGCCGGGGCGAACGCCGCGGCGATGAACCGTCTCTACGCCGTCGAGACCACCCCCTGCCCGACCTCGACGCTCGCCGATCACCGCCTGGCCCTGCCGCCGGCGGAGATCGGCCTCTTCACCGTCGCCCTCGCCGCCGCGGTCGGCCTGCCCGGCGTCGCCGCCCCCGGCGCCCCGCGTGACGCCGGGGCCGCCCGCCTGCTGCCGGCGCTCGCCCGCGACCTGCTGGCGCATAGTGGCCGCTCGCTGGTGGTGGCGGGTCAGGCGGCTCCCCCCGAGCTGCACGTCCTCGCTCACGCCCTCAACGAGCACCTCGGCAACATCGGCACCACCGTGCTGCTCACCGAACCGGTGCTGGCCCGGCCGGCCGATCCGCTGGCCGACCTCACCGAGCTGGTGGGCGAGCTGCGCGCCGGCCAGGTCGAGGCGCTGCTCATCCTCGACGCCAACCCGGTCTACGACGCGCCGCGCGACCTCGGCGTCGCCGAGGCACTGCTGTCGCCCGCCGCGCGGCTCAGGGTTCACTGGGGGCTCTACGACGACGAGACCGCCCGCTACTGCCACTGGCACCTCAACGGCACCCACTACCTCGAGTCGTGGGGCGACGCGCGGGCTTACGACGGCACGGTGACGCTGCAGCAGCCGCTCATCGATCCGCTCTACGGCGGGCGTTCGGCCCACGAGCTGCTGGCCATCTTCGAAGGGCGGCCGGGCACCCCGGCCCACGACGTGGTGCACGGCCTCTGGCAGCAGCAGCTCGGCGGCGAGGCGGGCTGGCGGCAGGCGGTGCACGACGGCTTCGTCGCCAACAGCGCGGCGCAACCGGCCACGGCGGCGGTCAGCGCGGACGCCGTCGGGGCGGCCTCCACCAACCTCGCCGGCGCCGCGGCGGAGCAGACCGGGCTGACCCTCGCCTTCCGCCCCGATCCCGCCGTGTGGGACGGACGCTTTGCCAATCACCCGTGGCTGCAGGAGCTTCCCCGCCCCTTCACCAAGGTGGTGTGGGACAACCCGGTGCTGGTCTCGCCGC
>DASYUP010000569.1:0-8043 GCA_036001185.1 Thermoanaerobaculia bacterium | reverse complement strand
AGGACTTCCAGCGCTACGACCGCTCGCTGCCCGATGCCGTGCGCCGCGACTACTGCGTGCCGCCGCTGGCGGTGCAGCTGCACAATCAGGAGGTCATCGCCCAGCACACGGGGCGGTTCCAGCGGCGGGCGGTGGAGTGCGGGGAGTGAGCCTCGGCTACCTGGTGCCGCCGGTGGCCAGGGCCGGAAGCTAGGGCGCCGGCGACAGCCGCGGCCGCGCGGGCTGCGGGCGGCTTGTCGTCGCCCCATGATATGGTGGATATCCACATATGGCAGCTATCGACAAGAAGCTCGCCAAGGAGCTGCGGAAGGGAAGCGCCGACCTGCTCATCCTGGCGCTGCTCGAGGAGCGCCCGCGGCACGGCTACGAGATCGGGCGGCTCATCGACCAGCGCTCGTCGGGCGCGCTCGCCTACCACGTGGCTTCGCTCTACCCCACGCTCTACCGCCTCGCCGAGCAGGGATTCATCGACGGGCGCTGGGTGGAGCGCGCCGGCCAGCGCCGGCGGCGCTACTACAAGCTGACGGCGCGCGGACGCCGACGGCTGGCGAGCGAGCGCTCCATCTGGCAGCAGTTCTTCCTCGCCCTCGACCGCGTCGCCAACTTCCGTCAGGCCGCTCTCGAGGAGGGGTGACCCGCCACCACTAGCGGAGGGGCCATGGACTGGAACGCCGAGGTCCGCGCTGCGCTCGCCCGCCGCCACCCGCAGGTGCCGCCCGACGAGGACGTCGTCGAGGAGCTGGCGCAACACGCCGAGACGTCCTTCCATGCCGCCAGGGGCGAGGGGCTCGACGAGGAGGCGGCGGCCGCGCGGGTCGGCGCGCTGATCGCCGGCTGGAGCGCCGCGATGCCGGCGACGCCGCGCGCGGCGGGCCGACCGGCGGCGGCGCCGCCGCCGGCTGCCAGCCGCGGCCTCGGCGGACTCGCCCTCGACCTGCGTTATGCCCTGCGGCAGCTGCGGCGACACCCGGGCTTCGCGCTCGCCGCCGGCGCCACCACCGCCCTCGGCATCGCCGCTGCCACCACCATCGTCGGCCTGATCTGGGGCGTCCTGCTGCAACCGCTCCCCTGGCCGGACGCCGAGCGGCTCGTGCAGCTGAGCGAGACGCGCCAGGGGAGCACGCGACTGCTGCCACCGCTCCTCACCAACGCCACCTACCTCACCTGGCAGGACCGGCACCGCACCCTCGACACCCTCGCCGCCTACAGCAGCCACATCGTGACGCTGGCACTGCCCGGCGCCGAGCCGCAGCGGGTGCGGGTCGTCGAGGCGACCGCCTCCCTCTTCCCGCTGGTGTCGGCGCGTGCCCAGCTGGGATCGCTGTTCACGGCCGAAGAGGAGCGCAGCGCTCGCACCGTGGCGGTGCTCTCCGCCGACTCCTGGCGCCGGCGGTTCGGCGGCGACCCCGGTGTCGCCGGCCGCACCATCACCCTCGATGGCACTGCCTACACCGTCATCGGCGTCGCCCCCAACGGGTTCTCGTTCCCCCGCCGCGATGTCGAAGCCTGGGTGCCGCTGCGGGTGCCGCCGGTGAACACCCCCGGTGGCGGCCAGGCGGTGGCGCTCTTCAGCGGCGTCGGTCGACTGGCCGCCGGCGCCACCGCCGTGCAGGCGACAGCGGAGGGAACGACGCGCGCCCGCGCCGCAACGCCCCTCGGCATGGCGGGCCTGGCGATCTTCGGCTCCGAGGGTCCCGCCGCGGTGACCGCCCAGCCGCTGCTCGACGCCTTGACTGGCGAAGTGCGTCCGGCGCTCCTCCTGCTGCTCGCCGCCGTGCTGCTGCTGGTGGCGACCGCCGTTGGCAACATCGCCGGCATGCAGCTCGCCCGCGCCGTGGCGCGGCGGCGCGAGATCGCCATCCGGGCGGCGGTGGGCGCCGGCGCTGGCCGCATCGCGCGGCAGCTGCTGGTGGAGAACGTCGTCCTCGGGCTGCTCTCCGGCGTCGCCGGCGTAGGCCTGGCGGCGGCGCTGGTGCGCCTGCTGCCGCGGTTGCTGCCGCGCGGCTTCCCGCGCCTCGCCGAGGTGACGCTCGACGCCCGCGTCGCCGCCCTCGGCATGCTGCTCGCCCTCGTTGCCGGCCTCGCCTGCGGGCTCTTCCCGGTGGCGCTGGCGTACCGCACCCGTCTCGCCGCGGCCCTTCTCGGCGAGGGCATGTGGGGCCGGCGGCGGCTCTCGGCCTCGCACGCGCGCTCGCTGGTGATGGGCGTCCAGGTAGCGATCGCCGTCCTGCTCCTCATCGCTGCCGGCCTGCTCGCCCGCAGCTTCGCCGCCCGCCTGCACGCGGATCGCGGCTTCGAGCCGCGACACCTGCTCACCGCCACCCTGCCGATGCCCGGGCCCGAGTTCGACGGCACGCGCCGCCGTGCCGTCGTCGACACCCTGCTGGCACGGCTGCGCACCCTGCCGGAGGTCGAGGAGGCTGCCGTCACCAGCGTGTTGCCGCTCGGCACCAACGAGTCGGTCGCCGGTTTCACGATGCAGTCGGCGGGCGGGGGCACGGTGCAGGTGCAGGCGGCGCTGCGGGAGGTGACCCCTGCCTACTTCCGCGCTCTCGGTCTGCGACTCGTCGCCGGACGCTTGCTCGCCGCCACCGACGTCGCCGGCGCTCCGCGCGCCGTGGTGGTGAGCCGCAGCTTCGCGAACACCTTCCTGGCGGGGCGCCCGCTGCGCGCGATGCTGCCGATCGACGAGTCATGGCAGGTGGTGGGCGTCGTCGACGACGTGCGCGCCAGCGCGGTGACCGATGCGCCACGCCCGGAGATCTACGTCCCCATTGCGCAGCTCACCGACGGCCTCGAACACGACCAGCCACAGCTCGTCGTGCGCACCGCTGGCGATCCGGCGGCGCTGGTCCCCACGCTGCGCGCCCTGGTCCGGCAGCAGGCGCCCACCGTCGCCATCGAGTCGATCCTCACCATGGAGGAGCGGCTCGCCGGCAGCCTCGCGCAGCCGCGCCTCTACGCCCTGCTCCTCGCCGCCTTCGCCGCCTTCGCTCTGCTGGTGACCGCCGTCGGCCTCTTCGCCGTGCTCTCCTATACGGTGGCCCAGCGCACGCGCGATCTCGGCGTGCGCAGCGCCCTCGGCGCCACGCCGGCGCTGCTCGGCCGCGAGGTGCTGCGCCAGTGCCTGCTGGTGACCGGCTGCGGCCTCGTTGCCGGCGTGGTGCCGGCGCTGGCGCTGGCGCGCTGGCTCGACTCGCTGGTCCTCGGCATCAGCGTCCGCGACCCGCTCACCTTCGTCGGTGCCCCACTCCTGCTGTTGCTGGTGGCGCTCCTCTCCGGCCTGCTGCCGGCGCTGCGTGCTGCCCGCCTCGACGTCGTCCGCGCGCTGGGCGCTTGACGAGCTAGCGAGCGGCCGTGCCGGCGCTGACCTCGTGGAGCCGTCGCTCCAGGTAGCGGCGCTCGGCGTCCTGCGTCACCTGCGTCAGCGCCTGGCGGTAGGCCGTCGCCGCCTCGGCCGTACGCCCCAGCCGGCGCAGCAGGTCGGCCTTGGCCGCCGGCAGCAGGTGGTAGCCGGCGAGCTCGCCGTGCGCCTCGAGCTCGGCGATCAGCCGCAGGCCGCTCTCCGGGCCCGCCGCCATCGCCACCGCCACGGCGCGGTTGAGCGCCACCACCGGCGAGGGGTGGAGACGCTGCAGCAGGGCGTAGAGGACGGCGATCTGCGGCCAGTCGGTCTCCGCGGCTTCCGCTGCCTGCGCGTGCAGCGCGGCGATCGCCGCCTGCACGGTGTAGAAGCCGGCGCCGCCGGCGCGCAGAGCCGCCTCGGCGAGCGGCACGCCCTCGGCGATCCGCCCGGCGTCCCAGCGGCCGCGGTCCTGCTCCTCGAGGGTGACCAGCTCGCCGGCGGCGTCGACTCGCGCCTCGCGACGTGAGTCCTGCAGCAGGATGAGGGCGAGCAGCCCGGCAGCCTCGGCTTCCGCGGGGAGCAGCGCGCGCAGCAGCCGCGCGAGACGGATGGCCTCGTCGCACAGCTCCCGGCGCAGCGCCTCCTCGCCGGCGGTGGCGGCGTAGCCCTCGGTGAACACCAGGTAGACGACCCGCAGCACGCCGTCGAGCCGCTCGCCGAGCACACCAGCGGCCGGCACCTCGTAGGGGATGCCGGCGCCGCGGATCTTCGCCTTCGCCCGTACCAGCCGCTGCGCCATCGTCGCCGGCGCCACCAGGAAGGCGCGGGCGATCTCCTCGACCGACAGCCCGCACAGCGTCTTGAGCGTCAGCGCCACCTGCGCCTCGAGGGCAAGCGCCGGATGGCAGCAGGTGAAGATCAGGCGCAGGCGGTCGTCGGGGAAGGGGTCCTCGTCGGCCAGCTCGAGCGGCACCGCGGCCGCTGGGCTGGTGTGGGCGATCTCCGCCTGCTTGGCGGCGAAGGTGCGGTCGCGCCGCAGGCGGTCGATCGCCTTGTGCCGCGCGGTGGAGATCAGCCACGAGCGCGGGTTGCGCGGCACCCCCTCGTGCCGCCACCGCTCGAGGGCGACGGCAAAGGCCTCCTGCAGCATCTCCTCGGCGAGGTCGAGGTCGCCGAGCAGACGCACGAGCGTGGCCAGCGCGCGGCCACGCTCCTGCCGGTAGACGGTCTCGACCTCGACCATGGATGGGCCGGCCGGCCCCACGGCACGCCGGGGGGCACGGCCGCGCGGCCCTGCTACGCCGGTCGCGGAGTGGGCATGATCGGCCGCACCTCGATCGAGCCGACGCGAGAGGAGGGGATGCGTGCCGCCAGCGCAATCGCCTCGTCGAGGTCCTTGGCCTCCACCAGGTAGAAGCCGCCGAGCTGCTCGCGCGTCTCGGCGAAGGGGCCGTCGGTGGTGAGCGTCTTGCCGTTCCGCACGCGCACCGTGGTAGCGGTAGCGATCGGCTGCAGCGCGTCGCCACCCAGGTAGTTGCCGCTCTTGTGGATGTCCTGCGTGTACTCCATGTACTCCCCCATCACCTTGCCGGACTCCGCCTCCGACATCGCCGCCCAGATCGCCTCGTCGCTGTAGATCAGCAGCAGGTATTGCACGCCATCTCTCCTTTGTTTGCGAGGGCTCCGTGCTCCTCGTGCAGCTTAGTCGAACGGCACCGCCGCGAATCGACAGCCCGCTTCGGCGGGGGTTACAATCTCGCCATGCCGCGAGCCGACGGTGGATCCGCGGCGCCAGCCGGAGGAGGCTCCAGGAGCGCGCAGGGGACGGTCAAGGAGGTCGCCTGTCAGTGGGAGGGTTTCCCGAGCTGCGCCTTCGAGCCGCACTGGGCTGCCTAGCGCCGCGCACCGTGGGAGACCCCGAGCGGTGGTGATGTCAGCGCCGGCGACGGTTCCCACCGGGCTGCGCGTCGACCTCGTCGACGGCACGTACGAGCTCTTCCGGCATTTCTACGCGCCGCGCGCGCCGGGGGCCGCACCGCCGGCGCCCGGCGATCGCGCCGCGGTGCGCGGGGTGCTCGGCACCGTCCTGCGCATGCTGGAGGAGGGCGCCACCCACGTCGCCGTCGCCACCGATCACGTGATCGAGTCGTTTCGCAACGACCTGTGGCCGGGGTACAAGACGGGCGAGGGCATCGACCCGGCGTTGTGGGAGCAGTTCCACCCGCTCGAGGAGGCGCTCGCGGCGTTGGGCGTCACGGTGTGGGCGATGGTGGAGTTCGAGGCCGACGACGCGCTCGCCGCCGCCGCCGCGGTCGCCGCCGCCGACCCGCGCGTCGCCCAGGTGCGCATCTGGACCCCCGACAAGGACCTCGCGCAGTGTGTCGACGGCCAGCGGGTGGTGCAGATCGACCGCCGCTCGGGGGCGGTGCGCGACGAGGCCGCCGTCATCGCCCGCTTCGGCGTGCCGCCCGCCGCCATCCCCGACTGGCTGGCGTTGGTGGGCGACAGCGCCGACGGCTACCCCGGCATCCCGGGCTGGGGGGCGAAGTCGGCAGCCGCCGTGCTGGCACGATTCGGTCGCATCGAGGACATCCCGGCGCATGCCCACGAATGGCCTGCGGGGACCCGCGGTGCCCTCACGCTCGCCAGTTCCCTCGCCAGCCGTCGCGAGCTGGCCCTGCTGTTCAAGCGGCTCGCCACCCTGCGCCGCGACGCGCCGGTATCACCCGACGTCGAGGCGCTTCGCTGGCGGGGGCCGCGGCCCGCGCTCAGGGACCTTGCCGAGCGCCTCGGCGCCGCGCCGCTGATCGCTCGCGCCACCACCCTGGCAGCTCGCTGAACGCGCCGCGGCTGCGCTTCTGACCCGCGCACGGTTCACTCGCTGACCCCGCACGGCCGCTGCATGCTGTTGTCAGCCTCCGCCGCTGCCTGCGGTTGGGGCGCTGGCACGGCACTTGTTTGCCCGTCGCCAGGTTCGCTTCGTTTCATTTCATGAAGGAGAGGTCGACAATGAGAATCCGTGCGCTGGTCCCCACCATCGGGCTGATCCTGCTCGGCCCACTGATGGCCCGCGCGGCCGAGGACGCCGTTCCCACTGCCAGCCGCTTGCCGGTCAAGGAGATCAACCGCATCGAGGCCTTCCTGTCGTCGCCGCTCGACCTGGCGGCGATCGTCTCCGAGGACGAGCAGCGCGATCGCCAGGGCCTGGCGCCGCGTTTTGCCATCCCGGAGCCGGTCTCCATCACCCCGCGCACGCATGGCACCTGGGAGCGCCTGCCAGGCGGCCAGCTGCTCTGGCGCCTGCGCATCATTGGTCGCGAGGGCACTACCTCGCTCAACCTCGGCTTCGGCCACTTCAAGATGCCGCCCAACGGGCGTCTGCTCGTCTATTCGAGTGATGGGCAGCAGGTGCTGCGGCCGTTCACCGCCGCCGACAACGAGACCCATCGCCAGCTGTGGACGCCGGTGGTCCTCACCGACGACCTGGTGGTCGAGCTGACGGTGCCGGCGGGCGAGCGCCGGCTGGTCGAGCTCGAGCTGAGCTCCGTCAACCAGGGCTACCGCGGCTTCGGCACCGATCCGCCCGTCAAGTCGGGTGCCTGCAACATGGACGTCGAGTGCCTGGCGAGCGGCGACACCTGGCGCGAGGAGATGCGATCGGTGGCGGTGATCTCGACCGGCGGCTCCACCTTCTGCACCGGCTCGCTGCTCAACGACACCGCCGGCGACCGCAAGATGTACTTCATCACCGCCAACCACTGCGGCATCAACTCCGGCAACGCGCCGTCGCTGGTCGCCTACTGGAACTACCAGAACTCCTTCTGCCGGGCGCCGGGGAGCGCCGCCAGCGGCCAGGCCGGCAACGGCACCCTGAACCAGTTCCACACCGGCTCGTTCTTCCGCGCCAGCAGCGCCACCTCCGACTTCACCCTGGTGGAGCTCGATGACCCGCCGGTGACCGCCTACAACCACTTCTGGGCGGGATGGGATCGCGCGACGGGCAACCCCCCGTGCAGCGCCTCGGTGCCGTGCGCCGCGCTGCACCATCCGTCGACCGACGAGAAGCGCATCACCTACTCGATCACCAACATGGCCACCACGAGTTACAACAGCACCGCCTCCCCCGGCGACGGCTCGCACATCTGGGTGCACTGGGCCAGCGACCCCCCAGGCTCCTTCACGGTGCCGGGCGTCACCGAGCCGGGCTCGTCGGGCTCGCCGCTCTACAACTCCGGCGGCCGCTTCGTCGGCCAGCTGCACGGCGGTCCGTCCTCCTGCGGCGCCACCGGCGACAACCTCTCCGACTACTACGGCCGCTTCAGCGTTTCCTGGAACGGGGGCGGCACCAGCAGCACGCGCCTCTCCAACTGGCTCGACGCCGGCGGCACCGGTGCCACCAGCATCGCCGGCCTCGACAGCGGCGGCGGCGGCTGCACGCCGCCGGCGGCGCCCACCGGCGTCGTGGCGACCGCCGCCTCGGCGACGCAGATCAACCTCTCGTGGACGGCCGCCGCCGGCGCCACCTCGTACACCATCCTGCGGGCGACCAGCAGCGGCGGGCCCTATACCGCGGTGGGTACCTCGACCACCACCTCGTTCTCCAACACCGGACTCAACTGCAACACCACTTACTACTACGTGGTGACCGCCTCGAACGGCAGCTGCAGCTCCGGCAACTCGGCGCAGGCGCAGGCGAC
>DASYUP010000568.1:0-2017 GCA_036001185.1 Thermoanaerobaculia bacterium | reverse complement strand
CCGCGGTGGCCTTGCTGGCCGCCCCGGCGGGCGCCGCGGCGAGGCCGAAGACCGTGACGAGGCAAAGGACGACAAGGCAAGAACCGCGCAGGTGCTTCATTGTGCACTCCTCCTCTGTGCGGTATGTGCCGCCAGCGGGTTGCACGGTTCAATCGCCGCCGCCGGCGGTCACCGCGCCAGCAGCCGGCCCCAGTGCTTGGCCCCCAGCTTGCGCACCGTGGCGATGCGCTCCTCCGCCACGTGGTCGGCGGCCACGGCGGTGGAGATGCTCTCGCGCCGCGCGGTCTCGAAGACGCGGGTGAGGTTGAGGTAGATGCCGCGGGTCATGCGCAGGGCGCGCTCGCGGTTGTAGCCGCCCAGCAGCTCGTTGTAGACGGTGATCAGCCCCCCGGCGTTGATCACGAAGTCAGGAGCGTAGAGGATGCCGCGCTGTTCGAGCAGGGCGCTGTCGCGCTGCTCGTCGGCGAGCTGGTTGTTGGCGGCGCCGGCGACGATCTGGCACTTGAGGCGGGGAATGGTCTGCTCGTTGAGGGCGCCGCCCAGCGCGCAGGGGGCGAAGATGTCGCACTCGACGTCGAAGATCTGCTCCGGCGGCACCGGCTCGACGCCGAGCTGCCGCGCCTGCTCGACAGCATCGGCGTCGATGTCGCAGCCGAACACCTTGGCCCCCTCCTGCGTCAGGTAGCCGGCGAGGTGGTGGCCGACGCTGCCCAGCCCCTGCACCGCCACCGTGCGCCCCTTGAGCTCGCCCGCCGAGTAGCGCCACTTGACCGCCGCCTTGATGCCTTGCAGCGTGCCGTAGGCGGTGACCGGCGAGGGGTCGCCGCTGCCGCCGTGGGCCGGCGAGACGCCGGTGCACCAGCGGGTCTCGCCGAAGATGAGCTCCATGTCCTCCATGTCGGTGCCGACGTCCTCGGAGGTGATGTAGAGGCCGCCCAGCGAGTCGACGAAGCGGCCGAAGGAGCGGAACAGCGCCTCGCTCTTGTCCTTCTTGGGGTCGCCGAGGATCACCGCCTTGCCACCGCCGAGGTTGAGGCCGGCGGCGGCGGCCTTGTAGGTCATGCCGCGCGACAGGCGGAGGACGTCGGTGAGCGCGTCCTCGTCGCTGGCGTAGTTCCACATGCGCACGCCGCCGAGGCCGGGGCCGAGCACCGTCGAGTGAACGGCGACGATGGCGCGCAGGCCGACCTCGGGGTTGGAGCAGATGAGGATGCGCTCGTGGCCCATCTTCGCCACTTGCTCGAAGAGGCAGAGGCCGCTGCCGCGCTCGCTGCGTACGACCGCCGGCGCTGCGGCCGGACGGGCGGGGGCCGTCGTGGTGGTCGAATCCACTGGAGTGTTTCTCCTGGTTGTATCGGGGGATATCGCTCTGCGAGTGGGCGGGCACTGACTGCCTGCCGGGCTTTCGGCCGGCGACGATGCCAAGTCTACAGGACACCCGTTGGCGGGCGACCCGGGTCGGCCCCTTCGCCACCCACCCTGCCGCCGGTTCTCCACCGCCGCCGCGGCGTTGCGCTGCAAACCCTCGCGCCGCGCACGTTTCATGGGGCTGCGGCGAAACAGCTCGACGTAGTCGTCCGCGGACAGCGCGAGCAAGCCGGCGAGGTCGAGGGTGCGCCGCTGCGGCGGCAGCCGCAGCTCGTCGTGGGTAGCAGGCGGCAGCGCGTGGCGGCGGCGGTTCCAGGGGCAGACCTCCTGGCAGATATCGCACCCGAACACCCAGTCGCCGACCATCCGCTGCGCCTCCGCCGGTAGCGGCCCGCGATGCTCGATCGTCCAGTAGCTGATGCAGCGGTTGCTGTCGAGACGGAAGGGCTCGACGAGGGCGCCGGTGGGGCAGGCGTCGAGGCAGAGCGTGCAGCTGCCGCACAGCTCCGCCAGCGGTTCGTCAGGCACCAGGTCGAGGGTGGTGAACAGCTCGCCGAGCAGGAACCACGAGCCCATCTCGCGGTCGAGCAGCATCGTGTTCTTGCCCACGGCGCCGATGCCGGCGCGCGCCGCCAGCTCGCGCTCGAGC
>DASYUP010000567.1:0-12195 GCA_036001185.1 Thermoanaerobaculia bacterium | reverse complement strand
GCCCGACGGTAGGGTGTCGCTCCAGGAGGCGTTGGCCGCCGCATCCGGGCCGCTGTTGGTCACCGTGATGGTGTAGGCGAGGTTGGTGCCGGCGGCGACGGGGTCGTCGCTCTCCGCCTTGGTGATCGACAGATCGGCGATCGGGAAGAGGCCCACCAGCACCGGGTCGTGGTCGGAGGCGCGGTAGGGCGAGGCCGGCTGGAAGACCACCCGCGGCGGCACCAGAGAGGAGCCGTCGGGCTTCTCCTCGAAGCTCGCCTCGCCCGGGGAGTCGAAGATCTCGTCGTTGTAGTCGAAGAGGTCGACCTCGTCGGCGTTGATGTGCCAGGCATCGGTGCCGGTGACCTGCGCCAGCAGGCTGGAGCTGGCGAAGCCGTAGTCGAGGTGGCCGAGCTGGCCGTCGAAGAGGTAGGAGTAGGCGTTGGCGCCGTGGAAGGTGGTCTCGAGGTCGTCGAAGCCGCCGCCGCTCAGCGCGGTGACCGGGTCCTCCTTGGCGTAGGAGTTGAAGTCGCCGAGCAGCAGCACGTCGGGATCTCCGGCCGCCGGCAGCACGGTGCCGGTGATCCAGGCGAGCAGGCGGGTGGCCTGCGCCGTGCGGGTGGCGTTGAAGCAGCCCTGGCCATCCCCCGCATCGGCGTCGCCGCCGCTGCCCGGGCAACCCTTCGACTTGAAGTGGTTGGCGATGACGGTGAAGCGCTCGCCTAAGGCGGGGTTGGCCGGGTCGACGACGTCGAAGGTCTGCGCCGTCGGCGGCCGGTTGTGGACCGGGTCGAGGTCGGAGAGCGGCGAGCCCACCGGCGAGAGGATGCCGGTGCGGTAGATCTCCTGCACGCGGATGGCGTCGGTGCCCAGCGTGCCGCCGGTGTTGACGAAGTCGTAGGGGTGAGCGCCGCCGCAGCGGGCGTTGATGGCGCCCAGCAGGTCGGTGATGGTGTTGCTCGGCGTGGTGTTCTCGAGCTCCATGAAGGCGTAGAGGTCGGCGTTGAGCCCGCAGACGACCACCGAGGCGCGCTCGCGCTGGCGGTTGAGCTCGGCGACGCTGTCGGCGCCGCGGCAGTCGAGGGTCATCGACGGCGCGCAGGGACCGGTGTTGTTGCTGGCGGTGGTGTCGATGGTGGTGAAGTAGTTGAGCAGGTTCATCCCCACCACCTTGATGGCGCCGCCCACCGCCGGCGGCGTCGCCGGCCGCGGATCGGCGACGGTGAAGGTTGCCGGCTCCGCGGCGGTGGGACGGAGGCGCCAGGTCTCGGGGCCGAACCCGGGGAACGACCAGTGCAGCACGCCGGTGAGGCCGTTGACCAGGTCGCCGCCGCGGAAGAAGTCGGTGCCCTGGGTGCCGACGGAGAAGCCGCCGTTGGCGCGCGGGTAGAAGACGAACTGGCTGCCGTTGGGCAGCGAGAGATAGGACTCCTGCCCGTTGTCGTCGTCGTCGAGGATGACTCGCCGCCGCGACAGGTTGTCGATCTGCGCGTTGTTGCCGGCCACGCTGGGCGGGTTGGCCTCGGTGAACTGCCGCGGCCGGCTGCCCTCGAAGAGGATGATCTGGCCGAAGCGGCCGAGCTGGAAGTACTCCGACACCGTGAGGGCGTCGACGAAGGTGACCTTCATCCCCTCGAGCGCCTCGTAGAAGGTGTTGACGTCGCCGGCGATCGGCAGGTCGATCGGCGACGGCGTGACCTCGGCGAGGTGGTTGCCGGCGTCGGTGACGACGACCGACCCGGCGCTGCTCGCCGTGATCTGGGTCATGTTGTTGAACTCCGACACCGTGCCGGTGGCGCGGACCCGCTGCCCCTCGGCGACCGGGGTCGTGCAGGAACCGCAGAAGACGAAGATGCCTTCCGACGTCGCCGGGTCGGCGTCGGTGTCGGCGTCCTCCTCCTGGAGGAAGAAGCCCTGCAGCTTGTCGCTGCCCTGGAAGTTGGCGGTGACGACGCCCTCGACACTGACGGTGGCACCAGACATCGGGGTGAGGGCGCCGTTGCCCTGCACGTCGTGGATCTTCACCTGCGCCACGTCGTCGTTGGTGATCGTGCCCTGAGCCTGCGTGTCGCCAGCGTTGGCGCCGGTGATGTTGGTGACGTTGACGAAGAAGGTCTCGTTGGGCTCGGCGGTGGTGTCGCCGTTGACGGTGACGCTGAAGTTGTACGGGCCCGTCGAGCCGGCGCCGATGGACTGGCCGGTCAAGCTCTGCGCCACGTAGTCGTTGTCCTCGCCGCCAGGGTTGCCGTCCTGGGCTGTGCCGTCGGCGGTGGCGATGTCGAAGGTGACGCCGCCCGGACCGGCGGGGGCCGTCAGGGTGACATGGAAGGTGAAGGTCGTCGTCCCCGAGTCGCCTTCGTTCAGAGTCACGTCGTCGATGTTGAGCGTGGGAGTGGCACCGGCGGCCTGCGGCACGAAAGCGACACCCTGTATGGCGGTGTTGGTCGCGGCAGTCGCCAGGGTGGTGACCGTGCCCGTGATGGTGGCGTTGTAGCCGGAGGTGTCGGTCAGGGTGCGCACCGTGGTGCGCGCAGTGACATAGAGAGTGACGGTCGAGCCACTCACCGTGCCGGTGATCCCCCGAGCGGTGGTCAGCGCAATGGTTCCGTTGGCGGTCCAGCTTCCGCTTACTAGCGAGTACTTCTGAATCGTCCCGCCATCGTCGGCCACGTACACCGTATCGACGCCGGCAACGCCAACGTCGAGATCGGCGAAGAAGTAGGCCTGGGGAGACCCTGTCGCGGTCGGGAATCCGGGGAGGTTCGTGATCGTCTGCCCACTGGCGGTCGGAGTTCCGCTGCCGACCGTGGCGAGACGGAAGGCGCCGCTCTGAGAGCTCGTGTAGAGCTGCCCCCCGAAGATGCCGAGGACGCGGAGGTTCGTCGGTGTCGTCGCGAGCGAGGTCGAGGTGGTCGCTCCGAGGGTGGCGTAGCGGACGCCGCCGCCGGAGCTGGTTCCCGACAGCCAGAGGTCCGTGCCATTGGTCGAAGCCGCGCTGCGCGGGTTGCCACCGCTGATCGCATCCGTGAGGGCGGTGGTGGTGTCGATGGTTCCGTTGTCAACTACGCGACCGATGACGCGGGGGACCGTCGCCGACGTGCTGGTCGTGATCGAGGCCGTGCCGGTCGCCGCGTCATAGCCGCTGAACACGACACTCTGGCCGTCCGTCGAACGCGTGAGGAAGCCCTCGGTCGTCGCCGTGCCGCTGGCCACGAGCCGGCGCTGCAAGCCTACGGTCGTGGTCGGCACCGCAATGGACTGCACCAGCACCCCCGCCGTCGTGTACTCGTCGAGGAAAACAGCCGTCCCGTTGCTGGTCAACGCCACCGCCCCGTCGCCCACCCGGTAGACCACCAGGTTGCCGGCGGTAAACGGGGCAGCCGTGGCGGAAGAAGCGAAACCTCCAGCGGCGAGGACCATCGACAGAAGGACGAGGCTACGGCGCATGGAGGGCGCTCCTTGGATGGTCGGCGGCGTGCAGAGATGGCGGACGAGAGCCAGGGGATCTTACCGCTCGGCACTGGTCTTTCAAGCCGCCATCGCCCAGCCCCAGTGGCGTTGCCGTGACAGCAGGCGTTTGACTCCCCCCTGCCCGTCGGGGAGGATCGGCGCCCCACCCATGCCCAAGCACGTCGCCCTCGTCGGCGCCGACCTCTTCCCGGCCTACTTCGAGCTCGCCCGCGGCCTCAAGCAGGTGGGGGCGCGGGTCACCGGCATCGGCGCCACCGGTACCGTGGGCGCGCTGCCCGCCGCCCTCAAGCCCTGGCTCGACGCCTGGGAGCCGGTCAGCAGCCTCACCGATCCGCAGGCGATCGCTGACGCCGCCCGGCGCGCCGCCCGTGCCGGCCGCGGCCTCGATCGCCTGGAGACCGGCGACGAGAACCTGGTGGTCCCCACCGCCGAGGCCCGCGCCGCACTCGGCCTGCCCGGCCTCTCGATGCGCACGGCGGTGCTCTGCCGCGACAAGCCGGCGATGAAGGAGGCGCTGCGCGCCGCCGGCCTGCCCTGCGCCGAGTCCGCTGCCGTCGCCTCGCTCGGCGAGCTCGAGGCCTTCGCGGCCCGCGTCGGCTACCCGCTGGCGGTCAAGCCGCGGGCGGGGCTGGGCAGCCTCGGCACCCGCCGGGTCGACGACGCCAATGACCTGCGGGCCGCCGCCCGCGCTCTCGGCGTCGATCAGGGGCGGTCGGCCGCCGTCGAGGAGTGGATCGAGGGGCACGAGGGGTTCTTCGACACCCTCACCATCGGCGGCACCGTCGCCCACGAGTTCATCGCCCACTACTACCCACCGGTGCTGCAGGCGCTCGCCGACCGCGCGCTGTCGCCGCAGATCGCCGCCACCAACCGGGTCGAGGTGGAGAGCTACCGCGAGCTGCGCGAGGTGGGCCGCCAGGTGATCGCCGCCCTCGGCATCGACACCGCGGCCACCCACATGGAGTGGTTCTTCGGCAGCAAGGGGCTCAAGGTGTCGGAGATCGGCGCCCGCCCCGCCGGTGAGCGCATCTGGGACCTCTACTGCGTCGGCAACGACATGGACGTCTGGCGGGAGTGGGCGATGGCAGTGGTCCACGGACGCCCGGGGGCGCGGCCCAGCCGCCGCCTCGCCACCGGCTCGGTGCAGGTGCGTCCCGACCGCGACGGCCGCATCGTCCGCTACGAGGGACTGCACGAGGTGCTGGCCGCCATCAAGCCGTACGCGTTCCAGCATCACCTGCCGAAACCCGGCACCCCCACCGACCCCATCTACAAGGGCTACCTCAACAACGTCTGGTTCCGGCTGCGCCACCCTGACTACGACGCGCTGCGTGGGCTGATGGACTTCGTCGGCCAGACGCTCAAGGTAAGGGCGGCGTAGGGGGGCAGCTTGCCTGCCCCCGGGTGGGGGCTCTGGGCTCCTACTCGTACCGCAGCAGCTCGCGGGCCCTCTGCCCGTCGCGCACCAGCTGCTCGCGGTCCTCGCCGATGAGGTAGAGCTCCCAGGCGCGCGTCTCGAGGTCGACGGTCTGCGGAGCGCCGGTGCCCACCGGCCGCAACATGCCGAGCTCGTGGAAGGTGGGCAGCCGCTCCACCTCCTCCTTGCCGCGCACCGCCTGGATGCGCGGCAGCGCCTCCGGCTGCACCCCCAGCACCACCTTCGCCTGCCAGCGGTCGTAACGCCCGTAGTCGACGTCGCCGCGCCGCGCCGGCAGCTCGCCCAGGTAGTGGCAGGCGGCGAGCTCGAGCAGGCTGCGGCCGTGCAGGAGGCCGGCGAGCACCGGCAGGTTGCCGCCGGCGAGCCGCGCGCCCACCTCGATGAGGCAGGGGCCTCGCGCGTCGACCTTGACCTCCAGGTGGATGGGGGCGCGCCGCAGCCGCAGCGCCTCGACCACCCTCGCCGCGTAGCCGCCGAGCTGGGCGAAGCGCGGGTCGCTCGCCGCCACGGTGGTGGTCTCGAAGTAGAGGTTGTCGACGCCGTGGCTGGGCCGCCGGTCGTAGACCCAGACGTCGGTGACCAGCAGGTCGCCGGCGCGGTCGACCTGGCCGTTGACGCAGTATTCGACGCCGCCGACGAACTCCTCGAGCAGCACCTCGCCGCTGCCGGCCTCCAGCACCTGCTGACAGCGGCGCAGCAGCTCCCCCTCCTGGCGGGCGAAGAAGACGTGCTCGGAGCCGGCCCCGCCGGTGGGCTTGACGACGATGGGCCAGCTACCCACCCGTCGCTGGAAGGCCCGCGCTCCCGCGGCGTCGCGCACCACCGCGCCGGCGTTGACACGCACCGTGCCGGCGCGCCGCAGGTGCGCCTTCATCAGGGCCTTGTTGCGGCAGCGTTCGATGACGGCACGCGAGTTCCAGTTGAGCCCCAGCTCCTCGCCCAGCATGGTGCCGAGCAGGATGCTCTCCTCGTCCCAGGCGATGACCCCCAGCAGCTCCGGCCAGCGGGCGCGGATCTCGGCGGCCAGCACGGCGACGCTGGGAGCGCCGGGCGCCAGGTAGGTGTCGAGCACGTGCTCGCCGATCTGCTTGCTCCACTTGCCCTGCCAGAGCGCCTGTCGCGCGCGGCTGGAGAAGACCGCCACCGCCCCCTGCCCGAGCTGGCGGGCGACGAAGGGCACCATCTGCGCCGGGTACTGCCCGACCGGATCGACGATCAGGTAGGCCATGCACCCTCGTCAATCGCGAGGAGCGAAGCGACGTGGCGATCTCGGCGGCGAGATCGCCACGGGCCTGCGGCCCTCGCGATGACGGGCCGTCTCCTCACTCATACCGCAGCAGAGCGCGCACCCGCTGGGCGTCCTCCTCGACCTGTGAGCGGTCGGGGTGCAGCAGGTAGACCTCGTACGACTTGCTGCGCAGGTCGATGGTCTGGGGCAGCGGCATCCCCGGCCGCCGCAGCAGCCCCGAGCCGACGAAGGAGGGCAACCTCTCGACTTCCTCGAGCCCGTGCAGCGCTCTTACCGCCGGCAACGCCACCGGCTGGATGCCGGAGAGGATGCGCGCCTCGTAGCGGTCGTAGCGCTCGTAGTCGACGTCGCTGGCCGACAGCGGCAGCTCGTCGAGGTAGTGGCAAGCGGCGAGCTCGAAGAGGCTGCGCCCGTGCAGCATGGAGGCGAGCATCGGCTGGTTGCCGCCCGGCAGGCGGGCGCCGACCTCGATGAGGCACGGCCCGGCAGCGTCGACCTTGACCTCCATGTGCACCGGCGCGCGACGCAGCTCGAGCGCCTCGATGACTGCCGCGGCGTACTGGGCGAGGGGCCAGAAGAGCACCGAGCTGGTGCCTACCTTGATGGTCTGGTAGTAGAGGTTGGGGACGCCATGGCTCTCGCGGCGGTCGTAGAGCCAGACGTCGGTGATGAGGAAGTCGCCGTCGCGGTCGACCATGCCGTTGACCGCCAGCTCGCGGCCGCCGATGTACTCCTCCAGCAGCACCTCGCCGGCGCCGCTCTCCAGCACCTGCTGGCAGCCGCGCAGCAGCTCGCCGCGGTCGCCGGCGAAGGTGACGTGCGCCGAGCCGGCACCGCCGGTGGGCTTCACCACCAGCGGCCACTCGCCGAGCTCCTGCTGGAAGGCGATCGCCTCCTCGGCGCTGCCGACCACCCGCGAACGGTTGACGCGCACGGTGCCGCGCGAGGCGATCCACGCCTTCATCACCCCCTTGTCGCGGCAGCGCTCGATCACCCGCGCCGGGTTCCAGCCCAGCTCGAGGTGCTCGCCGAGCTCGGCGCCGTAGAGGATGCTCATCTCGTCCCACGGAATGATGCCGCTGAAGCCGGCGGGAAAGTCCTCGGCGAGGCGGGCGGCCAGGTGTCCGGCTTCCTCGCCCACCGCGTCGTAGCTCGCCACCACCTGCTCGCCCAGCCGCGCCTCCCAGCCGTGGCGCCACTGGGCGACACGCGGCGGCGAGGTGAGCACCGCCACCGCCTGCAGCCCCAGGCGGCCGAGGAACTCGACCATCCGTCGCGGGTAGTCGTCGGTGGGGTCGAGGACGAGGTAGGGGGCGTGGGCCAACGGCCGGATCCTACGCCGCCGGCGCGCTCCTCGCGGGGATCAGCTCCCGGCGGAGTGGCCGGCGCTCATTCCTCGCCGTCCTCGCCGTCGTCCTCGCCGCTCTCCTCGGCGACCACCAGCGGGCTCATCCCCTTGCGCTCGCGGGCCTGGTGGAACTCCTGCAGCAGGTTGTCGAGCTCGCGGTCGGAGAGGTCGTCGAGATTGGCGAGGCCGGTGCGCGCCTTGGTCACCGCGCGCAGCAGCTCGTCGAGCTTGAGGTGGATTTCGCGCGAGTCGCGGTTCTGGGTGGCCTGGATGAGGAACACCATGAGGAAGGTGACGACGGTGGTGCCGGTGTTGATCACCAGCTGCCAGGTGTCGGAGAAGTGGAAGAGCGGGCCGGTCACCGCCCAGACGACGACCACCAGCAAGGCGATGAAGAAGGCCCAGACCGAGCCGACGGCGATGGCGGCGCGGTGGGAGAAGCGGCGGAAGAGGTCCTTCATGGCCGGCCGATGTTACGTCGTCGAGGGTCCGCGCGTAAAAAGGGAATGAACAACGCCACGCCGCAGGTATAGAGTTGATGACGATGCTCCGTGTCCGGTCGACCAGCGCCCTGCTCGCCATCGTCCTCGTGTGGATGGCGGCAGCGCCCGTGCTGGCGATCACCTGCCTGCCTGGTCGACAATGCCCGATGGCTGGCATGGCGGGAGCCCAGCGCCTCAGCGCTGCCGCTGGTCACGCGGTGGTGACGTCCCTGGACTGCTGCTTGCACTCCGAGCGACGCAGCGAGCCGGGCACGATGCAGCCGTCCGTGGCGCAGCATTTCAGGCCCGCGGTGTTGCTCGCGCACGTGACCCTGCTCGAATTCCTGGCGACCGTTGACCCCCGTCACCTCGGGGGTGAGCGGCAGGCCGCGAGCGAAGTCCCGCTCTACACCCTCCATTCGATCCTGCTGATCTGAGACGTCCGTTGGGATAGCTGCGCCCGCCGCGCGTGGTGGCGGGCGTTCGCTCTCGATCCAACGGAGGTCTCACGATGCTCATCGATCGACGCACCCTGGCCGGGGTGCTGGCGGGCTCACTGCTGGGCGCAGCCGTTCCCGCGACTGCGGCTGTCGCACCAGCGCCCTCGGTAGCCGCGCCCGACTCGGCTACCGCCGCGAGCGCTCAGGTGGCATCGCCGCAAGCTCCGGCGGAGCCATCCTTCGGCACCACCCTCGAGCTCGAGGAGCTCGTTGCCGCTGTGCTGGCGCGCAACGCCGGCCTGGCCGCGATGGCGGCCGCCGTGCGCGCCGCTCGCGCACGCGTCGATCAGGCAACCGCGCTCGAGGATCCGATCGCGAGCGCCACGCTAGCGCCCCTGTCGCTGGGAGGCGGCACGCGGCTCGGCTACGAGGTGCGGGCGAGTCAGCGGATCCCGTACCCCGGCAAGCGGAAGCTACGCGGCGAAGTGGCGGGCGACGAGGCAACCGTCGCCGCCGAAGCGCTGCAAGCGACCCGCGTCGAGCTCGCCGCCCGTGCTGTCAGCCTCTACGCCGACTACTACCTCAACGCCCGTGAGCTGGAGGTGAACGCCGAGCACCTCGCCCTCCTCGGCGCCTTCAAGGAGGTGGCGACCGCCCGCTATGCCGCCGGGCTGGTGCCCCAGCAGGCGCCCATTCAGGCCGAGGTGGAGGCGGCGCGCATGCTGCACCACGAGATCGAGCTGCGCGCCACCGGACGGGAGATCGTGGCGGCGCTCGACGCGCTGCTGCATCGGCCGGCGGAATCGCCGCTCCCGCCGACACCGGCGACGCTGCCGGCCGGCGGCCCGCCAGTCGTGGAGCACGGGACGCCGCGCCTCCAGGAGGTCACCGAACGCCCCGAGCTGCGCGCCCAGAGCGCCGAAGTAGCCGCTCGCCAAGGGGAGCTCGAGCTCGCCCGCCGCGCACGGCAGCCCGACTTCGAGGCGATGGCCGGCTACAGCTCGATGTGGGACACGCCCGAACACCGTGTCACGGTGGGCGTGGGGGTCAGCCTGCCGATCCGGCGGGCGCGCATTCGCGCCGAGGTCGCCGGCGCACAAGCGCGGCTCGAACAGGCCGAAGCCGACCTCGAGCGCCTTACCGACACGTTCCGCGCCGAAGCCGTCTCCGCCGTCGCTCACCGCGAAGAGATGGCCCATCTCGTCGAGCTTTACCGCGACCGCGTCTTGCCGGCGGCCCACGACCAGGTCGCCGCGGCGCGCGCCAGCTTCGAGAGCGGCGAGGAATCGATGCTCGGGCTGATCGCGGCGGAGCGCAGCTTGCGCGACGCCCAGCAGCAGTACCACGAAGCAGTGGCCGGATTCGTCCGGGCGCGGGCGGCTGAGGCCCGCTCGCTCGGCGAGCTGCCAGGCCAGCAGAACGCGGCGGCGACGCCGCCGCCCGCGGAGAGGTAGCCATGCTCGCATCGCGAAACCAACCGACGATCGGTCGCGGCTCGATCGCTGCCGGCGTGGCCGGCCTCCTGCTGCTCGCCGCCGGGTGCGGCGACAGCAAGCGCCCCGATGGAAAGCCCCTGCTCACCGCTCACCGGGGCGCGGCGAGCTGGAGCCTCTGGCTGCGCCCTGACCCACCGAAGCAGAAGGGCAACTCGGTGTGGGTCGAGGTGCTCGATGCCGACGGCAAGCCGGCGGGGGAAGCCGACGTCACCCTTGGCTGGCGGATGCCGGCGATGGGCTCGATGCCCGAGATGCGCGGCAACGGCGACGTGACGAAGGAGGGCGATGGCCTCTTCCGCATCGCCTTCGACTTCCCGATGAGCGGCACGTGGACGCTCGACCTCACGATCACCACACCGAAGGGCACCGCCACCAGCGAATACACCGCCACTGTCGGCAGCAAGGGGCTCAAGGACCTCGGCGGCGGCGGTGGCTCCGAGGCCGCCACGCCGATCCCCGCGGCCGTGCCGGCAACGCTGCCGGCAATCGAGCTGCCGTCCGCCGCGCTGGAGCCTCTGCGCACGGCGCTCGGCGCCTACGACGAAGGCCGGGCGCTGCTCGCCGCCGACCGCCTCGAAGGCCTCCCGGCGCGCGCTGCGCGGCTCGAGTCGAGCTTGCGCGCTGCGCGGCAAGGCCTCGGCGATGGCGCGCGGCCGGACGTCGCCGGGCTGCTCGATCAGGGCGTCGACGCCGCCAGCGCGCTCGGCCGCGCCAGGAATCTGGCGGGCGCGCGCGTCGCCCTAGGCGAGCTGAGCCGCTCGCTGATCGGGCTCGCTGGGGCCGATGCCCGCCTGGCCGCAGGCTGGCAGTCCTACACCTGCCCGATGACCACCACGTTCCCGAAGTGGATGCAGCCTGGTAAGCAGAAACAGAACCCCTACCTCGGCAAGGCGATGAGCACGTGCGGCGACCCCTCCGACTGGGCGGTGCCGACGGCGGCCTTCGCCGCGCCGGAGTCGACCGCCAACGCGCCCGGGGTCATACGCATGGACACCGCACGCCGGCAGGCGATCGGCGTCACCACCGGCATGGCGCAACGCAAGCCCCTCCTGGTGCCGGTACGGGCGGTTGGCAAGGTGGTCTTCGACGAGACCAAGCTCACCGACGTGACGGTCAAATACAAGGGCTTCATCGGGCGGCTCTACGTCGATCGGCCGGGGCAGCCGGTGCGACGCGGGCAGCCGCTCTTCACGCTCTACAGCCCCGAGCTGTACGCCGCGCAGCAGGAGTACCTGATCGCCCTCGCTAGCCAGCGCACGGCGCGCCAGACCGGCGCTCCCGATCGCGCCGACTACCTGGTCACCGCCGCGCGTCAGCGCCTGCGGCTGTGGGACCTCGAGCCCGGCCAAATCGACCGCCTGGCGCGTACTGGCAAGCCGCTCGAGGAGATCCCCATCCTCTCGCCGGCGTCTGGCTACGTCGTCGAGAAGCAGGTCGTCGCCGGCGGCGCCGTCGAGCCCGGCATGAAGCTCTTCCGCCTCGCCGGCCTCGACACCGTGTGGGTCGAAGCGGCCGTGTACGAGTCGGAGCTGCCGCTGCTGCACGTCGGCGACAGTGCGCTGGTGAGCTTCCCGTACCTGCCGGGCCGCTCGTTCGTCGGCACCATCGGCTTCGTCTACCCCTACCTCGACGCGGCGAGCCGCACCGGCCGCGTGCGCATCCAGCTGTCCAACAACGGCCTCGAGCTCAAGCCCGACATGTTCGCCAACGTGACGCTTACCAAGACCCTCGGCGAGCGGTTGGTCGTGCCGGCCGACGCGGTGCTCTACGCCGGCGACAGGAGTTTTGTCTTCGTCGACCTCGGCGAAGGCCGGCTCGCGCCGCGGCGGATCGTCGTCGGCCAGACGACCGTCGACCAGGTGGAGGTGCTCGAGGGCCTCCGCGCCGGGGAGAGGATCGTCACCTCCGGCAACTTCCTGGTCGCCGCCGAGTCACGCCTGAAACTTGCCATGGACCAGTGGCGATGAGCGATCGCGAGCCGGTTCACGGCGCGAGCCCAGGCGCGCCGGCCGCGGTGCGGCACGGCATCGTGGCGCGCCTCATCGCCGCCTGCGCGTACCACCCGTGGCTCACCCTGCTGCTGGTGGGGGCGCTCGCGGTCTGGGGCTGGCTGGCGATGCAGCGCTCGCCGCTCGACGCCATTCCCGACCTCTCCGACGTGCAGGTGATCGTCTTCACCGAGTGGCAGGGGCAGAGCCCCGACATCGTCGAGGACCAGATCACCTACCCGATCGCCAGCTCGTTGATCGCGGCGCCCGCCGTGCAGTACGTCCGCGGCCAGTCGATGTTCGG